>PGXR01000296.1 GCA_002839245.1 Spirochaetae bacterium HGW-Spirochaetae-7
AAGAATTGGCCGCGTTTATCTCGCGCCGCCCGCAAGCCAGCCCAGGTGGTGCTACGGGGTGGTCAACCGAACTTGGCGAGTTGCTCGGCCTGATCAAAAACCACGACAGCAACGGCTTCCTGCAAGCCCTGCAGCAACGCCTGGCGCGCCTCGCCAAGCATGTCCGAAGCGTCGTTCGAGGCAGAGCCGTCCACCGCCAGTCCGACGTTGACGCCGCGGTCGAGCATCTCGCGCACCCGGCAAATGCCTGAGCCCAGCCTCATGTTCGAGGAAGGGCAGTGGGCGACGCCGGTTCCCGTACTGGCCAGCAGGTCCAGTTCCTCGTCGTTGAAATGGATGCCGTGGGCGTACCATACGTCAGGACCGGTAAACCCGCAGTCTTCCATCACCCGCAGCGGCCTGCGGCCGAGGGTCTCGACGCAGAAGGCGGTCTCGTCGGCGGTCTCCGCAAGATGCGTGTGTAGCCGGGCACCGTACTTTCGCGCCAGGTCGGCAGCGTCACGCATCGAGCGCTCCGAAACTGAGAACGGCGAGCACGGGGCAAGCGCGACGCGCCGCATGGAGTCAGGCGCACGGTCGTGGTACTGCTTCAGCGCTTCCTCGCTCTGTGCCAGGATCTCGTCCTCGTCCTGTACCACGCTGTCGGGCGGTAGCCCGCCGTCCTTCTTCGACCGTGACATCGAGCCCCTGGTCGGCGCGAAGCGGAGCCCTATCTCGGCGGCCGCCTTGAACTGGATGCCCGGCAGGTCCCCGGTGAAGCTGCGGGGGTACAGGTAGTGGTGGTCCGTGGAAAGCGTGCAGCCGGTCTTGGCGAGTTCCGCCATCGCGAGCATGCTCGACCAGTAGACCGCTTCCTCGTCTATGCCTTTCCAGACCTCGTAGAGGTAGACGAGCCAGTCGAAGAGCTTGGCGTCCTGGACTGCCGGCACGTTGCGCGTCAGCGTCTGGTAGAAATGATGGTGCGTATTCACGAGCCCGGGCATGACGACATGGCGACTCGCGTCGACGACTTCACAGGTATCCTGCATGCCGGCAGGAGCGGACAGGCCCTTGCCGATCTTCTTGATGCGCTTGCCTTCAATAAGCACGTCGACGCCCGCCAGGTCCTCGTTCGCGGAGCCGGCTTTTACGCCATCTCCGTAGCGAGGTCGGACCACCCTGAAGCAGTCCTTGAGCAATATCACCTGAGCACCTCTGCGTTGAACTCGTTGATCATGAGGTCCAGGTCGGCAGCCTGGGCGCGGAGCCCGCCCCAGTAATTGCGGTGGTCGTCCCACTGCGCCCTGAGCTCGTCGACGCCCTTGCCCAGCTGTTCAATCCAGAGGAAGTACTTGAGCTGGTGGACGCGGCGCTTGTCGACCTGCGACATCTCGAGGACGTGGTCCACGGAAGTGCCCATGAGCCTGTCGTAATCCTTGTCGGCCTGTCGCTGGTCGTACTTGCCGCGTTCCGCATCCATCTCGGCGATGCGGCTGGCGTACATGGCCATCGAATCGGTGAACATGGTGAAAACCACGTCGGTCTCGTCCATCTCGTAGTACTTGGCCATCTTTATGGCGGCCAGGAGGTTGGCGACGCCGGAAATGCCCATGAGCTCGAGCTTGGCGATGTCCACAGCCGAAACGCCGTTTTCTGCCAGAAGCTTGTGGCCGGAGGGCTCGTTGAACAGCCGGATCAACCGGATCGGGAGTTCGTCATCGATTCCGATGGCCATGTCGGTCTCGCGGACGTTGTGGATCCATGGAATGTGCTTGTCTCCGATGCCTTCGATGCGGTGGTCGCCGAAGCCGTTCTCCAGGATGGTGGGGCACTGCAGGGCTTCGGCTACCGCTACCTTGGAGCCGTTGAAGTGGTCGCGGATGTAGCTGCCGGCGCCCATCGTGCCGGCGGAGCCGGAGGAGAGCACGACGCCGCCGATGTGGTCACCGGGCCTGGCGATCTTCTTGAAGACCTCGGCCATGGCCGGGCCAGTGACGTTGTAGTGCCACAGGTGGTTGGGCAGCTGGTCGAACTGGTTGAATATCACGCATTCCGGCCGGTTCTT
>PGXR01000024.1:0-4828 GCA_002839245.1 Spirochaetae bacterium HGW-Spirochaetae-7
CTCGGTTCTGCCACGGTACTGTGCACCGACAAGACGGGCACGCTGACGCTCAACCGCATGACAGTGTCCAGGCTGTCGGCCGGCGGTGCCTTCCATGACGTGGGCCAGAAGGCGGCCAGCCTGCCGGAGGCCTTCCATGATGTCGTCGAGTACGCGATCCTGGCCAGCCCATCGGATCCGTTCGACCCGATGGAGAAGGCCATGTGCGAGCTCGGCGAGCGGACGCTGATGGCGACGGGGCACCTGCATTCCGACTGGACCTTCGTCCGCGAATACCCGCTGTCGGACTCGCTGCTCGCCATGAGCCGCGTCTGGGAATCTCCCGACCGCGAGAGCCTCGTCATCGCCGCCAAGGGAGCGCCCGAGGCGATAGCTGACATATGCCATATGGACGAGGCCGGTCTCGCGGGGCTGAAAAACGATATCGACCGCATGGCAGACGACGGGCTCCGCGTGATAGGCGTCGCCGAGGCCCGGTTCGAGAAAGGCGGACTTCCCGACGGCCAGCACGATTTCACGTTCCGTTTCGTGGGACTCCTCGGCTTGCTCGATCCCGTCCGCGCCGACGTGCCGGCCGCCGTGGCCGCATGCGCCCAGGCGGGAATCCGCGTCGTGATGATAACCGGTGACTACCCCGGCACGGCCCGCAACATAGCCAGGACGATAGGCCTCGCCAATCCTGACGAGATAATCACCGGGCCTGAACTCGACGCGATGGACGACGCCGAGCTCGGGCGGCGCATCGCCACCGCCTGCGTCTTCGCCCGAGCGGTGCCCGAACAGAAACTCAGGATCGTGCGCGCCTTGAAGGCGAACGGCGAGGTCGTCGCGATGACCGGCGACGGCGTCAACGACGCGCCCGCCCTCAAGGCGGCCGACATCGGCATAGCGATGGGCGGCAGGGGCACCGACGTGGCCCGTGAGTCGGCCGCGCTCGTCCTCCTGGACGACGACTTCGCGTCCATCGTGCACGCCATCAGGGTGGGCCGGCGCATTTTCGACAACCTGCGCAAGGCCATGACCTTCATCTTCTCGGTCCACCTGCCCATCGCCGGCATGAGCCTCATTCCGGTCCTCTTCAAGTGGCCGCTGGCCCTGCTGCCGGTGCACATCCTGTTCCTCGAGCTGATCATCGACCCCGCATGCTCGGTGGTTTTCGAAATGGAGGAGGAGGAGAAGGACATCATGACCCGCAAGCCGCGCCCGTCCGGCGAGAAGCTTTTCGGGGCAAGGATGATCTTCATCGGCCTGACCCAGGGACTCGGCATCCTGGCCCTGGTAGCCGGCATCTACGTCTGGGCACTGTCGTCCGGCTACGGCGTGGGGGAGGCGAGGGCGCTTGCGTACGTCAACCTGGTGTTCGGCAACATCGGCATGATTTTCTCCAACCGCTCATGGACGGAGTCCATCATCCAGAGCATCAGGCGGCCCAACAAGGCGTTATGGATAGTCTCCGGCGCCGCCATCGGCTTTTTCGGCCTCGCGCTGTTCGTCCCCGCGCTGAACAGGGTGTTCGGCTTCTCCCCGCTCCATCTGTGGGAAATCGGGCTGTGCGCCGTAACCGCCGTCATCGCCATACTGATAAACGAATTCGCCAAGCTGCCGGTATTTTCGCGAATGTTCCAGAAAGGCGAGCAGCATGCGGCGAGATGAAAGGTCCAACTGGAAAGGTTAGCTCGAGCCTTGCCGGACGAGCCCCTCTATTGCGCGGTACCCTAATTATGCCTATCATGGTCATATGTTTTCGCCGGGCTTCGTACCGTTCCTGGACCTGCTGCTGAACCTGACGCTGCTCGTCGCGTTGACCATCCTGTCGGATTTCGTGGAGAGCCGGGCGCCGCGGACGACGCGCGTTGGAGTCCTGCTGCAGGGACTGTTGTTCGGCATGACCGCCGCGCTGGGAATGCTGCGCCCGCTCAACCTGGGAGCCGGGCTCATCTTCGACGGCCGCTCGGTGATGGTGAGCCTGTGCTCGCTGTATTTCGGCCCCTGGGCGGCGGCGATATCTGGCGCCATAACCATAGGCGTGCGCCTGTCGCTGGGCGGCGCCGGGACGCTGATGGGCGTGCTCGTCACGCTGGAATCGGCGCTGATAGGCCTTGGCGCGCGGAGCCTGTTCAAGCCTGACATCAACCCGCCGTCGGCTTACCAGCTCTACGCGTTCGGCCTTATCGTGCACGTGGTCATGGATGCGCTTATGTTGACCCTGCCTGGCGATATGGCCGTCAACACCTTCAGGCGCATAGGACTGCTGGTCATCGGGCTCTACCCGCTGGCCACCATCCTGGCTGGCAAGCTCCTGTCTGACCAGGTACGTTCGAGGCAGTCGGTCGCGGCGCTGCGCGAGAGCGAGGAGCGCTTCAAGCTGAGCATGGAGGCGACCAACGACGGCATGTGGGATGTCGATGTCGCCACCGGCCGCTCGTACTACAATCCTGCGTATTTCCGCATACTCGGCTACGAACCGGGAGATTTTCCCGCGCTCAGCTCCTCATGGAGCGCGCTCGTGCATCCCGACGATATAGAGCGGGCCCTGCAGTCCAACCGCGACTGCGTCGAGGGCCGCGTCGATTCCATAGGCATCGAGTATCGCATGAAAGCCAAGGATGGCCAGTGGCGATGGATCTACGCACGCGGAATGTGCGTGCGGCGCGACGAACGCGGGCGGGCGCTCCGCCTCGTCGGCACCCACGTGGACATCACCGGGCGCAAGATGGCGGAGGAGCGGCTCGTGCGACACCTCGCGGAGAAGGAAGTACTGCTGCGCGAGGTCCACCACCGCGTCAAGAACAACCTCAACGTGATTTCGAGCCTCCTCAACCTGCAGGCTTCTACCATCAAGAACCCGGAGCATGCCATTGCGGCCTTCCAGAATAGCCGCGAGCGCGTCATGGCCATGGCGATGGTCCACGAGGAACTGTACAAGTCCAGGGATTACGCGCACGTCGACATGGAAGACTACCTCGGAAAGCTCACGAGGCAGCTGTCGCTGGTCTACGGGGCAAGGGGCGACATCAGGCTCGAGGCGCAGGCCAAGGGCGTCTCCCTGAGCGTCAGCGCCTCGATACCCTGCGGCCTGATCCTCAACGAGCTCATCACCAACGCGTACAAGTACGCCTATCCCGCCGGCCGCCAGGGTTCGATACGCGTCTCGATGTCAGCGGCTCCGGACGGCATGGTCGAGCTCGTGGTCGCCGACGACGGCATCGGGCTGCCTGCCGGCTATGTCGAAGAGGACAGGCAGGCCAGCGGATCCCTTGGGCTGACCCTGGTGCGGCTTCTCGTCGAGCAGCTTTGCGGTTCGATGAAGGCCAGTTCGCAGGGCGGGACGGCCTTCAACATACGCTTCCCGGGGGTTTCCGAGACATGAAGAAACTGCGAATACTGATCGTCGAGGACGAGACCATAATAGCCTGGGATCTCCGGCGGACCATCGAGCGTCTCGGCAGCGAGGTGTGCTCCGTCGCCGCGGACGCCGACGCCGCGGTGGCCTGCGCCAGGGCCGACTCTCCCGACCTGATACTGATGGACATAAAGCTCAGGGGCGTGAGGACCGGCATCGACGCGGCGCTCGAGATCCGCCGCTTCTCGGAGGTGCCTCTCGTCTACCTTACCGGCAACGCGCACCTGGCGAACGACCCTGAAATCGTCGCTACCCGCGCACAGGGGATGTATTCAAAGCCTCCGTCCCAGGACCAGCTCATTCAGATGCTCGCCATCGCGCGCGCCCCGGGGCCGGCGTGACATCGGCGCGCATATCGTATAGTATTGCAGGCTGCCATGAAATTCCTTCGTAAGCGGTATCTCGAAGAATTCTTCCTCTATTCCAGCCAGTTCGTCCTTTTTTTCATGATCATCCTCTTCAGCTCGCCGTCGGTCATCAGGCCGAGTACTACGGCGCTGGTATCGCTGATAGGCTTCCTCCTCGTGCAGATTGGCCTCCTGGCCCGCTTCGGGCACCGGCCTCCGGCCAGGTTCTTCTTCTCGCTGATGACGCCGCTGGGCTATACGCTGATGCAGGCGCTTTCCGCGCCGGTCCGGGTCATCGACATGGCGAGCTTCTTCCTGTGGACTACGGCGCTGTACCTGGGAGGAATCCAGGCCCTGGCTATCCTGTTCAGGCGAAAGTGGCCTAAAAGGCTCGCAGAGGTCTTCCTGTCGCTTGGCACGATCTTCACTTTCATTTTCTTCTATTTCTACCTGGACCTGCGCCTTACAAGTACCCAGGCCTACGAGTCGGGCGACCTGGGTTACGCCGGACTCATCGACAGCCTCTCGCTGTCCAACTTCATACCGGCCTTCCTCATTTTTGCCAAGACCCTCCAGCACGTCTTCTTCATGTTCGGGGCCTTCATGTTCGGCTCGTTCCAGGTGGCGGACAAGATAAAGCAGGTGTCGCTGAAAAGCCGGCTGGACTCCGTGTACGCCGTGGTAGAGCCTCCGACGGCGGACAGCTCGATGCGCGAGCGGGTCGCCGACGGAGAGAACCGTGACGTGGTCATACTCTACGCCGACCTGTGGAATTTCACGCCAATCGCGGAGAAGGAAGGCGCGCGTGCCGTCATCGGGCTTCTCAACCGCTACTATGCGCTGTGGGACATAGTCGCCCGCAGGCACAACGGAGTCATCGAGCAGTTCGTCGGCGACACCGCGATAGTCGTGTTCGGGTTGATGGGAGAAAAGGACGCTGGCGACGACGCCGTCGCCTGCGCTTTCGACTTCCTGTACGAGTTCTCTCACCTGCAGGAGGACCTGACGTCGCACCGATTGCCGCTCGTGAAGCACCTAGGCATAGGCGTTCACGGGGGCAGGGTCGCGGTGGGAGAGC
>PGXR01000024.1:4951-22936 GCA_002839245.1 Spirochaetae bacterium HGW-Spirochaetae-7
GCCGCCCGCCTCGATTCGCTGTGCCGCGAGTTCAAGCAGGACCTGCTGGTAAGCGCGCCGGTCTACAAGCAGCTGTCGCTCGAGCAGCAGGCCCGCTTCCAGCCCATGGGAGAAGTGCTCTTCCGCGGCAAGACCCAGCCCCAAGCCGTCTACGGCAAAAAATAGCGCTCAACCCTGGGTGGCGACGAAGCGCTTGACCTTCTTGGTCGTCGTCATTTCCAGCGGCTCCGGGAGTATCGTGACCTTGCCTATGCGCTGGTACGGCAGCATGGCGGCGTTTACCTGGTCGACGACTTTCCTCAGGTGCGCTTCGATCGACGCCGCGTCGTGCTTCCTGCCGGTCTTGGCGCCGTCCTGGTCGAACCATTCCATGCTCGGGTAGAGGTAGGCTTCTATGCCCTCGATCTTCTGCTTCTTGTCCGCCTGGTAGCCTTTGATGAGTACCTGCTCGACCTCGCCGTACAGCTGGAATTTGTTCTCGATTTCTTCCGGGTAGACGTTCTTGCCGCCCTCCGTGACGATGAGGTTCTTGGCCCGCCCGGTCAGGTACAGGTAGTCGTCGGCGTCAAGGTAACCCACGTCCCCGGTCAGGAGCCATCCGTCGCTGAGTACCTCCGCCGTGGCCGCCTCGTTTCGGTAATAGCCCCGCATCACCATCGGCCCCTTGACGACGATCTGGCCGCGGCCTTCGTCGTCCGGATCGATGATCTTCATCTCGGTGCCGGGAATGACCTTGCCGACGCTCTCTTCCTTGTACGCCTCGGTTGGGTTGAGGGTGATGATGGGGCTGGTCTCGGTAAGGCCGTAACCCTGCACGAAATCGATGCCGAGCTGGTTGTACATGCGGAAGACGCTGGGCGCCAGCGGTCCGCCGCCGGAGATGCATATGCGTATCGTCCGCAGGCTCGCCTTGTCGAGTACGGCGCCGAACATCTTCTTGCCCGGGTTGACCTTGAAGGCCTTCTTGATGAAGCCCGAGATTACCATGAGGAAGCGGATGAGTCCGTAGACGAGCGCGCCTTTCTCTTTCAGTCCCTTCATGATGCCGCCGAGCACCTTGTTGAACAGCAGCGGTACGCCGAGGAACATCGTGACCTTGGCCTCCTTGAGGTCCTTCAGGATGGCCTTGGTGACCATGCGCTGGCCGAATACTATCTCCGCGCCTACCGACAGCGCCTCTATGAAGACGGCGAGCATGGTGTACGAGTGGTGTATCGGCAGCAGGGCGTAGAAGACGTCGGTGTGGTAGATGCTCAGGTTGCCCTGGGCAAGGAAGCAGTCCGAGACGAAATTCAGGTGGGTCAGCATCACGCCCTTCGGCACCCCTGTCGTCCCGCTCGTGAAGAGGAGGGCGGCCAGGTCGGCTTCCTTCACCGTGGTGTTGGCCGCAGTCCCGGGTTTTGGCTCGAGGTCGTAGCAGTAGCCCGGCTTCTTGCGCGACAGCGACCAGCGGGCGCGCAGGCCGAGGTTGGCGGGATCGAGCGCGTCATATTTCTCCTCGTCGACGAAGAGGGCTACGGCATCGGACGCCTTGAGTATGGCCACGGTCTCGTCGTTCTTGACCTGGTAGTCGATGGGGACGACGACGGCGCCGGCGAACAGTACGGCGAGGTAGGCTACCGCCCATTCGGGGGAGTTCTTCCCGGTGACGGCGACCTTCTGCCCGTACTTTACTCCTTCGGAGGCCAGGAAGGCTGCCAGCTTCTCTACCCTGGCGAGCGCCTGGGAGTATGTCAGGGTTACCCGGTCGGGGTCGTAGACGGTAAAGCAGGCGCGGTCGGGATACCGCGACGCGGTGATCCTGAACAGCTCGGGGAGGGTCGGCCACTGGCCGGAGAATGCGCTTCCTCTATAATCGTCAAGGAATTTCCAGGGTTGGCGTTCGGTCATTTTGCTATCCTCCAGATGAATGTGCCAGGCTCGAACTGCATGTCGCACGCTATTGGACAACGCGCGGGGCGGCGGGTTGCATGATACCGCAAGCGCCGTCCGTTGTTTACCCGTAGCCAGGGGAAGTATACTAAAGACCCAGCGATACAGCCAAGGAGCCAGCATGCGCCGAAAATTTTCTAGCGTGACCATCGTCCAGACCCTCGCGGTATCGTTCGCGGCGCTATTCATGGCTTCGTCGTGCGGCGCATCCGCGGCGCTGGCCGTAAGGGCGGACCGGTCGGCGACGCTGTCGGTGAGCCTCGAAGTGCCGGCGGCCGTCGAGGCCAAGCTCAGGCAGTTCGTCGCCTCGGGGGCAGCAGCTTCCGGCGCCGCCTCGGTGGCGACGCGCCCTCTGTTCGACCCTGACGCGGTCGCGGCGTCCATGCGCGCAAGGGGCTTCGCTGTCGAGGAGTCAACGGCGCCGACACCGCGGTCATGGCGCGGGACCTTCCGCCTCGCCGACCTGGGAGGCCTGGTTTCCTCCGACCCGGAATTGTCGAAAGCCGTCGGGTACGAGCGTGGCGCAGGGTGGGCGTCACTGAGCGTCAGCCTGAGCCGTGGCAACGCGGGCGCCCTTGCCCGCCTTTTCCCGGGCATCGACGCCGACCTGCTCGAGGCCCTGCAGCCGCCGGCGCTGTTCGACAACCCGGTGAGCGCCGCCGAGTATCGCTCGATGCTCTCAGGCCTGCTTGGCATGTCCGCCGTCGCCGCCATCGATGGCATGGCGTTCACGCTGGCAGTTTCGCTGCCTGGACCAGCGCTGGAACGGGGAGGCAGCGCAAGGCTCGACGCTGCCCGCAGGACGGCGAGCCTCACGGTTCCGGCGCTCGAAGCCATGGTGCTGGAGCGGCCCGTCGAATTCTTCGTGAAGTGGAGTCAATAGAGTTCCTCTGTGCTTGTCGATTGACAGCGGCCCCCGACCGTGCGACCATGGGCTTTCGTCAGTCTGGGTACAGGAGCGGATCGTTTGGATTATCGTAGAGCCAGAAACACGGCTTCCGCCATCTCGTGGGCCGTCACCGCGCTCGCGTTTTCGGCTTTCGTTTTCTTGGCGAGCGAAGGCGCCGGCGTCGCGGTCACCGCGGTAGCCGCAGGCGTGGCGTTCCTGATAGCGTTCGTGGCCCGCCGCTCGACTTTCGCCCTCGTCGACGCGAGGCTGTACCGCAAGTACCTGGGCCATGGCAGTTCGAAACTGGTATCGGATTTCGTCGAGCGCATCAGGACCTGTTTCACGATGCCCGAATTCGTCCAGGCCATACGAGAAAGCCTCGAAAGGGCGCTCGACGCCTCGGTCGTGCTGATACGCAGCAATCCCTGGGAGGTAATCTACGAGAGTCCAGCGGCCCTGACCGCCGACCCGGGCCTGGTTCCCAAGCTCAAGCACAATTTCAGGGAGCTGTCCGAAGGCCTCGTATTCATCGACGACCGCTTCAACCTGACCGTGTCCAACGCGGGGGCCCGAGGCTTCTCGGTCTTCTGCAAGGGCTATTACTTTTTCGTTTTTTCGCGCGTCTGCCCCTTCGTCGACCAGGATGCCTACCGCGTGCTGTACGGCGAGCTCCTGATATTCTTCGATCGCGTGCTTACCGTCGCCAAGCTCTTCGACATTGCCGCCCTCACCAAGGAATGGCGCCAGATAGCCGAGACGCAGCGGACTTTCCTGCCTGAAATGCTTCCCGAGCAGCCCAAGCTGAGCCTCGCGGCGTACTGGAGGCCGCTCGTCAACGTCTCGGGCGACTATTACGATGCCATCCGGATAGACGACGACCGCACGCTGCTCGTGATGGGCGACGTCTCGGGCAAAGGGCTCGGTGCCGCGCTCGTGATGGGCATCGTCATCAATACGATACGCGCCGCCAACGACAAGACCGACCTCGCCGCCCTTCTCCGGGCTTGCGACGGAGCCATCCGCGGCATGGGTTTCGACGACAAGTACACGGTAATGTTCCTCGGCTTGGTCGATGTCGGCGCCAAGAGGATGCGCTACGTCAACGCGGCGATGTCGGAACAGTTCATCGTCGTCAGGACGATAAAGGGACCGGTCATCAAGCGGCTTCCGTCGAACTGCGGCATCATAGGCCTCGTGCCCGTCAGGACGGTCGAGGTCGAGGAGGTCGAGCTGCGGACCGACGACACGATAGTACTGGCTACCGACGGCTTGACGGAGATAGAGAGCGCGGAGGGAGTCGTGCTCGACCAGTCTCCCGAATTCTTGAAGCTGATGGCTACCGCGGTCGACGCCACCATAGACGACCTGGTGGACAGGCTTGCAACCCTGGGCGAGACGTACGTCGCCGACAGGAAGCTCCGCGATGACATCACGATACTGGCAGCCAAGGTGGGACGGCTATGGGACTGACGCTTTTCACCTATCTTGCAGCCCTGGTGGCGACGCTGGCAGCCATCGCGGTCAAGAGCCGCGCCGCCGGGCTTGGCGCTTTCCGCCTGGCGGCGCTTGCGAGCGTCGCCTTCGCGGTACTGCTGGCTACCGGTTACCTTCTCGCCGCCGACTATAGGCCCGCTGCAGTCCTCCTGTTGCGTGCCGCCGATGCCGCGGCCATCATGTCGTACGTCGCCTTCATGCGGCTGGCTTTCCTGTATCCTGGCGGCAGGCGCCATGCCGTCATCGACGCGTTTCTGTTCGTCGCCTCCGCTGCCTTGCTTGGCTTCATGGTCTTCACCGACCTGTACGTCATAGAGGTCCGCCGTTTCGGGATCGAGTACCTCCGCTTCGAGGGCCGGTACCACGCGCTTGTCACGGTGGCGGGCGCGGCGGTCGGCGTCGGCGCTGCGATCGTTTTCGCGATCAGGGGATTCATCAGCAGGAACCGCGTCTTCAGGCAGCACCTGCTCGTAATGGCGCTTGGAGTCATGGGCAGCGTGGTCTGGGGCTATGTCTTCGCGGTGCTTGGGCCGAACATCAACCTGGAACGGCTTTTCCCGCTTTCAGCGACCAATATCCTCCCCTCGGTGCTGGCCGCAGCCTACGTGTTCTCGTCGACGAGGGTGTTCCAGGTACGCGGCGTGGCGCGCGGCCTCGGCGTCTGGACGGTCATAGCTATCCCCTTCAGCGCTCCCCTCGGCCTGGTGACGGGCGTGGCTTTCCTGTTCAGGGTGGCCTCGCCGGTCTCGGCGATAGCGGTTTCCGCTCTGGCGTTCCTCGCGTTTGCCCGTTGGGCGGAGTCGTTCGCGCGCGGCAGGCTGGGTTCCTCGCGCGACGAGTCGGCCCGCGAGGACCTTGAATCGGAAATTGCCCACATCGACCTGTCCGCCGGTCGCGACACGGTGCTCGGCCAGCTGTCCGCCATCATGGGCGAAGCCATAGGCTGCTCCTGGTTCGCGACCCTGTCCGAGGACGATTCCGGGGGACTCAGGCGGGTGTTTCCCGATGACGATACGCTCATCTCGCCGGCCGGCTCGCCGGCCCTGGAAGCGCTCGCGGCGGTCGAACGGCGCGCGATCCTCAAATCGGACGTCGAGGCCGACGAATCACTGGCGGAACACCGTTCGGCGTTGCTTGCGTTCTTCGAAGCGCTGGGCGCGGAAGCCGTGGTGCTGGCCAAGGAAGGCCGCCGCGTCGTCGGCGTATTCGCCTTCGGTCCGAAGCGTTCCGGCGCCGACTACAACGCGCTGGACTACGGGACGTTCGACGCCGTACACGGCAAGCTTTTCGTCGTCGCCTATTACGCGCGCCACGTCGCCCGCGAGTCGCTGCTCGAGACGGTCGAACAGGAGATTGGGCTTGCCGACCAGATAGTGCGCTCCGTGCAGGAGCGCATCGATCCCATAGTGCATCCCGGCGTCAGCGTCAGCTTCAGGTGCGAAGCCCCCAGGGGCCTGGGCGGAGACCTGTTCGACTCTGTCCGCATCTCCGAGCATCGCTGGTTCTTCGTCGTCGGGGACGTGTCGGGCAAGGGGCTCAACGCGAGCATGTCGATGATCATCCTCAAGTCGATGATCAGGACGCTGCTGCGGGAGGAAAAGGACTTCGTCAAGCTCGTGGCGAGGACGAATTCCTTCATCAAGGAGCGCCTGCCGCGCGGCACCTTCTTCTCCGGACTGTTCGGCTTCCTGGCCCTCGACAAGGGTTCCATCTATTTCATCAATTGCGGCATTCCGGCCATGTTCTTCCGCTCGCCCGGGCTCGATGCCGTGATAGAAGCCCAGGGCGAGGGCAGGATGCTCGGTTTCGTCAAGAACATCGAGCCCTACCTCAAGACGAGGAAGCTGATCCTGCCGCCCGGATCCCGCGTGCTGATAAGCACCGACGGAATCGTCGAAGCCGAAAGCATCCGGGGCGAGCGCTACGGCAAGGAACGCCTGGTGCGCATCCTTGGTGAAAACAAGGACAGGACAGCCGCCGAGACGGTGGATGCCGTGGTAAGATCGGCGGGCGCGTTCGCCGGCGGAAAGCTCGATGACGACATCACCGTCGTAGCCATCGACTACGCGGGTCGCCCCTCGGGTCGCACCGCGGCGCGCCCGGCCGGCCGGCCCGAAGCCGGACCCAAGGAGAAAGTACAATGACCGGAATAAGCGTCGAAGTGATAGAACGGGGCTCCTGGACGGTGCTCACCGTCAATGGTCCGATAAACAGCTATACGTACAACGAGTTGCAGGAAAAGACGATGCGGCACGCGGGACGGGTGGACATGGCCGTCGATCTCGCCGGCGTCAGTTCGATGACCAGCGCGGGCATCGGCGTGATGCTCGCCGCCGTCGAGGACGCGGAAGCCGTCGGCAAGCGATTCGTCATAGTCGCTCCGTCCGAGGTCGCCCGCCTGGCCATAGAATCCACCGGATTCGCCGACAGGTTCCCGACGGTGCCGTCGCTCAAGGACCTGCCCGCCTAGGCGGCCGCGCAACGGATATGCTTGCGGCAGCGGTGCTTCCGGACAGGCCTGCAAAGGCAAAGGCCGTCCCGGCCAAAGCCCGTCTCAACCTGGTGCCCGGGCCGGCGGCCTTCGACTCGTTCGACGGCTTCATCCGCTCGCTGCCGTTCCTGTCCGCCGACGAGGCCTGTGCCCTCATCGTGTCGGGCGACGAGATAATCGACAACCTTCTTACCCACGGGGAGGTGGGTCCCGGGGGCTTGACCGTCCTGGTACGAAAGCGGGAAAGCGGGCTGACCCTGGGATTTTTCGTCCAGAGCCACCCCGAATTTTCCGCCTTCGCGTCATGTCTGGATGAGGAGCCCCCCGGGGGGCCGCACTTCGACGAAGGGGAACGCCGCTGGAGGGGTATCGGCCTGACGATGTGCAGGAACATCGTTTCGGCGATATGCTACCGACCGGGTTCGACCTTCGACAGGGTGCTGCTCACGTTCGGGCCGGTCGTCAGCCCTGGCCGGTCAGCGCCTTGACGTACTGGAGCCTGCCGTAGAGCTCGGGCGCCCCGGAATTTCGCCTCGCAAGCCGGCCACGCAGGTCCGATATCCGGGCTACCTTTCTCGCGTCCATCCAGGCTTCGATCTCACCCACCGCGGCCGTGATGGCGCCGTAGCCCTTCGCGTATACGACCGAGCACATCTGGGTCGCGCTGGCGCCGACCGCGATGAGCCTGAGCGCGGTCAGGCCGTCGTACACGCCTCCCGAGGCGCACAGTTCGGCGCCGACCCGTCCTTCAAGTATCGAAATCCAGCGGAGGCTCTCGTGGTACGCTTCCGGGCTGCTCCGCATCGGGCCGGCGGACAGGCTCATCGCGTCCAGATCGACATCCATCCGGTAGAAACGGTTGAAAAGGGTCAGTCCGCGCGCGCCGGCCTTCGCGAGGCGGGCTCCGAGGTTCCCGACGTTGGTGTACGACGAGCCGACCTTGGCGCAAATCGGAATCCTGACCGACTTGGCGACCGCCGTGACCAGGGCTACGAGCCTGTCCTCGATTGCGGCCGCGTTTGCCGACGGGTCGGTCGGCACGTGGCCGAGGTTCAGTTCAAGCGCGTCGGCGCCGGCCGTGGCGATGCGGGACGCGAACTCGGCCCAGAACGAGTCGCCCGCGCCGTTGACGCTGGCGATGATCGGCACGTCCGATGACTTCTTGGCATCCCTTATGAGGTCGAGGTACTCGTTGGTCCCCTCGTTCATGCCCATGCCGGCGAGGAACGCCTCGGCTTCCGGATGCGCGTCGGCGGTGCCCGCTACGGGGGCCAGTTCGGCGCGCAGCTGCTCTTCGAAAAGTGACTTGAGCACGACGGCGCCCGCGCCGGCATCGATGGCTTTCTTTACGCCTTCCTTGGTGGAGGACAGGCCGGAAGAGCCGAGGATTATTGGATTCCTGAGTTTCAAGCCGAGAAACGAAACGCTGAGATCGGCCATTGTGTCTCCTTGCAGTAGCTCTGTAGTGCGGCCGCGAGCCGCCTGACTCAGTATATGGGGCAGAGCGGACAACGGCAACGGCTATCCGTGCGGAGCCGACTTGGCCTCGAGCCTGGTCTTGAACCGTTCCAGGTCGATGATGGCGCGTACGTGGGCGCCTTCGCCGATCCGCTCGCGTTCGTCGAACGCCTCTACCCTGAAGGTGAGCATCTTGCCGTCGATAGCGAGGAGCTCGGCCTTGGCGGTGACGCGCATGCCCATGGGCGTTGCCGCGAGGTGCCTGATGTCCAGGCTGTAGCCGACGGTTGCCTTGCCAGGCTCGAGCAGGTGGTCGACCGCCGCGAGCGCGGCTTCCTCCATCGCGAGCACCATCATCGGCGTCGCGTAGACGGGCGCGCCGCCCGAGCCAAGATGGCCGGCGGTATGGCGCTCCTCGACGATCAGCGTCTTCTCTCCGGTCAGCCCCGTGCGTATCGTTTCCATTCGTTCCTCCCAAGTCAGGTGTGCTCAGCCCTTAAGTTGAGCCGCATCGCTGTCGCGGACGAGCGGCATGACGGCCTCGAGCTCGACATCCGAGCCAGGCCTGGCCTGGCACGCCAGCCTGACGCCGTCGCCTGCGGATACGGCCGCGAGGCGAAGGCGTTCCCGTTCGCCCATGGGGCTCAGCCTGCCGGATACCAGCCGCACCCGGCAGGTTCCGCACTGCGCCTTTCCTCCGCAATCGTGGCGCAACGGCAGGCCGGCCCGCTGGACGGAGACCAGGATGGACATCGCCGGCGACGTCTCGAACTCGGCCGCCGGCCTGTCCGCCCAGGCCAGTTTCGCCCTGGCCATCAGCGCGCCACCGCGACCTTGTTGCGGCCGCCCTGCTTGGCCTCGTACAGCGCCTTGTCGGCCCGGTCTATTATCGACTTGCCAGACAAGTCCCGCGTCTGGTCGTACTGTGCCACGCCCAGGGACAGCGTCACGGACATGGTCTGGCCATCGTATTCGAAGCTCAGCTCCTCTATCCCGCTTCGTATCCGCTCGGCGATGTTGGCGGCTCCCAAGGCGTCGGTATCGGGCAGGAGCATGCAGAATTCCTCCCCGCCGTAACGGGCTGCCACGTCGACTGACCTGGTCTGGTTCTGTATCAGCTTGGCGACCCGCTTGAGCACCTCGTCGCCGCAGCTGTGCCCGTAGGTGTCGTTGAACTTCTTGAAATGGTCAATGTCGCTCATGATAACCGACAGCGGCTTCTCGGAGAACGCGCTTTCTTCCATCTTGTCTATGAGCACGGTGTAGAAGTAGTGCTTCATCCTGAGCTTGGTCATCATGTCGGTGGTCGTCATTTCGAAAAGGAAGGCGTTGTTGATGGCGATCGACGCGAGTATGGCGATGTTGAGGAGGTATTCCTTCTCGTACTCGGTGAAATCCTCCGAGACGATGGGCTCGCCGAGCAGGATCAGCCCGTTGACGACTCCCTTGGCCTTGAGCGGCACGATGAGGCACGGCGCCATGGGTTCCAGCGGCTCGAGCCCTCCGAGGTCGCCGAAACGCTCGCTGAGTTCGCCCAGGGTCCAGCAGCGTGACTCGCGGGCGAACGTTCGCATCGCCGGCGCGTTCTCGGCTATGCTGTAGTCCAGGTCGTGCCGTATCTCGAAGCCCTTGTAGTTGCGGTGCAGGTTGAAGCAGGTGGAGTCTATGCCCTTCTTTGCGTACAGGGCGGCCTTCTGGACCTTCATCTGGCCCATGATGGTATAGAGGATCGACTCAATCAGTATGCCGTAGTCGAGCGTCGAGTTGAGACTCTTTGAGATTTCAAAAAGCTGGCGCAGATCGAAGATCTGCTTCTCGTACCCGTCCTTGAGCTTCTCGATGTCGTTGTTTGTCACTCTGTTCTCTCATCCTCGCGATTGCAGAGAAGTATACGGCCAGACCGCGTGAAAATCCATGGGAAAAACAAACTGGCCACAGACGGCGCGGATGCCAGGGACGGCTTCTGTCTCGCCCACCCAGCGGGAGCGTGCGGGATGGATCGTTTCATCGAAACGTTCCCTGTCTTCCGGGCGTATCGAGACAAGAAATCGTTCGGGTGCCGGTGAGGCTGGTGTGGCCGGGGCCGGTCCGGGGGCATCGAGGGCATCGAGCCGTACGCTGGCTCCGACCTGGACGGCGGCTGCCTCCAGCGCGGCCATCACGCCATCGTCGCAGCGGCGCATGCTCCGGACGACGCGCCCGGCGACCGCGCGCATGAGCATCGAGCCCGCCTGATCGTCGTCCCGCACAATGCACACGAGTTCGCCAGGCGTCTCGAAACGGTCGGGCAGCTGCCTGCCGTTCAATAGAATAGACGTATCTCCTCTGACCGCGACTTGTGGCGCATCTTCAGGTACAGCGCTCCAGCGGCTTTCTTGTAGAAGTAGCCCGAGGCGTTGTAGTTCTCGAAGCTCGCGTCCATGTTGTAGTCGAGCCCGTAGAGCTGGATCTTGGCGAAGGGTTTTACCCCGTACAGCGCCATGTAATGCGAGAAGCCGGCCGGAAAGTCGACCGTGATTACCGTCCGTTCCTGGTTCGAGTCGATGCGTATATCGGGTGCGCAGGTCCATGCCCAGGCTCCGGGCCCGAGTTGCCGATAGAAGCTGACGGCGCGCGGGTAGTATGGAGAATCCGCGAGGATGGGGTAGGCTACCGCGGCGCCCAGCCTGTCGTCCGACCGGGTCACCGCGCCGCCGCCCGTCGTAATGCTCGCGGGCATGGATCCGTCGTCCGCGGCGAGACGCATGAAGCCGGCCACCAGGCTCTGTCCGATTCCTGCGTATATCGGCTTTCCGACCGCTTCGGCGAGCTTGATGAGCGTCTTGCCCGCGGAAAGGCCGGCGAGCGCGTCGCAGCGGCCGTCCGGCGATGTCTGCAGGTAGAAAGCTCCGTCTACCTTGCGAATAGCGGGGGATATGACCCTGTCGACGAGTTCAATGGCCTTGGCGAAGGGATTGGATTCCTCGCTCAGGTACGCCTTGGCGTCGATGTAGGCCGATATGAGCGCGATTGCCTGCGGCACGTCCGACCTGGAGAAGTCGAGAGCGCCAGCCAGCGCCATCGCTTCCTGCGCTAGTGAATATGGAGCCCTGTCGAAAAGC
The DNA here is from genome assembly GCA_002839245.1 of Spirochaetae bacterium HGW-Spirochaetae-7. GTDB lineage: Bacteria > Spirochaetota > Spirochaetia > Treponematales > UBA12059 > SZUA-370. The sequence continues at coordinate 16,317 of PGXR01000024.1, forward strand.
ATGGGCACGATACCCTGCCTCTGGAAAAGCTTCGCCGACCGTTCCTGCACCATGCGCTCGGCTGCCTTGACCTCGGCCAGGTTGGCGTCCTCGAAGGCCGCCATGGCGACGGCCGTCCTTCCGGCGAACGGAACGCTTTTCCAGCCCAGGCTGCTGGCGTGCGCGGTCCTGGCAACCGATGCCAGCGCGTCCGCGGCATCGCGTTTCTCGCGGCGCATCGCCTCGGCCTCGTACGCGACGAACATGGCTTCGTCGAACGCGCCTGGGCTTCCTGCCGATGCCGACCAGGTGCCGGCGGCGGGGTCGAAGGACGGCCCGGACAGGCCGTACCATGCCTTGTCGCGCCAATCCGATAGTTCCCTGGACCAGGCGGCCGGATCCATCGGCGCTTGCGCTATGAATTGCGCCGGCGCGGCAGGCTTGCTCTCGATCTCGATAGACGCGACGAACGGGCGGAAGACACCTTTGGTCGCGGAAACCTTGAGGCTCTTGGGAGTCTCGGCGGAGGAGACGCCCGTTATATGCCAGGTCGATCCTCCCGCAGAAAGCCGCATCGCTCCGTCGTCGCCTGCCGCGAGCATGGTCGCGCCATAGGATAGTTCGTAGCGCATCGTCGCGGAGACCGACGGTTTTCCGGGGACGACTGACCACGTCGCCCGGCCATCGGGGGCTCCGTAGACTTCGAGGCTCGAGCCGTCGTCGAAGCGCAGCGAGAAACCGTCCGTGCCAGCCTTGAACGAGACGGGCAAGGCGCTGGTCTCTGCGCCGGCCGCGGAGCGCAACATGAGCGGATAGCGGTCGGAGAACACGAGGCGGATTCCAGCGGCCGTAATTTCGGCGGAGCGTATCCCCTTGCCGTTCTGGCCGGGCAGCCCCTTGAACGATACGCCTCCGGCGACCTCCGCGATCGGGCCGGCAGTGGGAAATTGTATGACGACGAGAAGCACGAATACGGCGATATACAGCAACGCTATCGCCATGGCTCTTCCGAATGCGCTTACTTTCATGACGAATGGACTATATACGCATTGCGTCAGCTTGCGCAACATTGGATAAACCGGCTACGATCGCGTTGAAGAATCCGTCAGTGGACCGGAGAGAACAATGTCAACACGCCCGATGGCCGCTCTGGCCATCGCCTGTACCTTCGCCATCATGATAGCCGCCTCATGCGCGAACGGTCCCGCCATGCCGCCAGGAACCCTGCCCGGCACATCGGTTGAACCAGTACCGCCAGCCCTGACCGAGGCCGAGAAGGAACGCATGGAGCTGGACGCGGTCTACCGGGCCATCGAAACCGGCGATTTCGCGTCCGCTGAATCACGTCTCGCGGCCCTGGCGGCAAAGAAGCCGGACAACCGGTCCTACCCGGTGCTCCGCGCGTCGGTGCTGCTGTCGATGGGGCGCCTCGACAACGCCAGGACGATGCTGGCGACCGAGCTGGCGGCCTGGCCCGACAACCTAGACGCGCTCTACGCGCTTGCCGAGCTGGAGCGCTTCGCAGGCGACGCCAAGGCTCACCGCGCGGCCATCGAGTCATTGCTTAAGAAGGATCCGGCCAACGCGGACGCCCGGGTCTCGATGGGCGACATCCAGTACGACGGCAGGAACTACGGCAAGGCCGAAGAAAACTACTCGGCCGCCCTCGCCTCCGCCCCGGACAACGCCGGCGCGATGCTCGGCCTGGCGCGCGTCAGGTACAGGCGTGACGACTACAAGGGCGCGCTCGCGTTGCTCGACCGGGCCGTGGCGCTGACGCCCGGCGATCCTGTAGCGTATCTGGACCGAAGCCGGACGCTGTACCAGCTCGGCCGCTACCAGGAATGCGAGGCGGACATGGACAGCGCCGTGCGGCTGGCTCCGGACTCCGCCTGGAACTACGTCGAACGCGGCCGGCTGTACCTGGATACCGGCCGGCTCCAGGCTGCGATGGCCGACTTCTCCAAATCGATAGCGCTCAACCCCGACTATTTCCTTCCGTACGTCTACCGCGCCTCCATCTACGAGAACGCGGGAAACGATACGGCAGCCATCGCTGATTACGCGAAGGCGACCACGCTGTATCCCGATTACTGGTACTCCTTCGAGTCGATCGGCGTGCTTGCCTGGCGGCTGGGCGACTGGAAGAAGTCCTTCGAGGCGTTCGACAAGGCCGCGACCTTCACCAGGACCCACGCTGAATACTACGTGGCCGCGTCGCTGGCGCTGATGCGCTCGGGCGATCCCAAGGCCGCCAAGGACTACGCGGGCAGGACTATTGCCAAAATCGACAGGGAAAAGTCTCCCGCCATGTGGCTGCTCCAGCGCCTCGTCTTCGATCAGGGCGACATGATGGCCGAACTGGAAGTGCGCGCCGGCTCCGAGAAGAGCCTCGACGCCAAGGCCGGCATCCTGTTCTATCTCGGCGCGTACTGGGTGGCGCGGGGCAGGCCGGAACTGGGTTCGAAGTACATGCGGATGTCGTACGACGCCGAACGCCTGGGAACCATAGAACGTCGAATGGCCGAGGCCGACCTGGCCAGGCTCGAGAAAGCCAAATAGCAGAACGGAATGGAGTATTCATGTCCGATACGGTAAAGGCCCTGGAACTATCCGGGCGCAGGATAGTGATCGTGGGTACGGCCCATGTCTCCCGTGAAAGCGTCGACGAGGCGGCGGCGGTCGTCGTCGCGGAAATGCCGGACGGGCTATGCGTGGAGCTCGACGAGGCTCGCTGGCGGTCGATGAACTCGCCGGACGCCTGGGAGAAAACGGATATCGTCAAGGTCATCAAGGAAGGCAAGGCTTTCCTCCTGCTGGCGAACCTGGCCTTGTCGGCATTCCAGCGCAGGATGGGCGCGGATTCGGGCGTCAAGCCGGGAGCCGAGATGCAGGCCGCCGTCAAGGCGGCGGAAGCGGCCGGAGTGCCGTACTATTTCTGCGACAGGGACGTCCAGACGACCCTTCGGCGGGCCTGGGGCAAGTCGAATTTCTGGAACAAGTCCAAGCTCCTCGCCCAGCTGATAGCCGCCGCTTTCTCCAACGAGAAGCCCGACGCCGCCGAGATCGAGCGGCTCAAGGTCCGCTCCGAGCTCGACGAGATGATGGGAGAGCTCGCGGCCTACCTGCCGAGCGTCAAGGAAGTGCTGATAGACGAGCGCGATCGCTACCTGGCAGCCAAGATATGGGCAACGCCCGGAACCACCCTGGTCGCCATCATCGGCGCGGGGCACGCGACGGGGGTCGAAGCCTGGCTTGGGCGCCTTGCCGCGGGCGAGGCGACGACTGACGTGTCGGACCTCGAGTCGGTGCCGCTGCCCGGTCTGCTGGCCCGGTCGGCCGGCTGGCTCGTCCCCTCGATGATCGTCGGTTTCATCGCGCTTGGTTTCTTCACGTCGGGCGCCGAGGCCAGCCTCCATATGCTCCTGCGCTGGATTGCGCTCAACGGCACGCTGGCGGCGGTCGGCTCGGCCCTCTGTCTCGCGCACCCGCTGACGGTGCTCGTCTCCTTCGCGGCAGCGCCGATCGCGACGCTCAACCCGCTGGTCGCCGTCGGGTTCTTTGCCGGCATCGTCGAAGCCTGGCTCCGCAAGCCGCGGGTATCGGACTTCCAGAACCTGTCGACCGATGTCGCCACCCTTCGGGGTTTCTACCGGAACAAGGTCACGCACATCCTGCTCGTCTTCTTCGTTTCGAGCCTCGGCGGGGCGCTGGGCAACTTCATTGCCCTGCCGTTCCTGGCCGGCGGCGCGCTCTGAAATTCCCGGCGGGGAATTCCTGTTCCCCGCCGCGCTGATTTTCATTCGTTTTGCCGACCACGCCTGGCGTATCCCGTAATTTCAACGACCAGTCGAATTTTGATTTGACGTTTATCCGTTTTGTATTATATTACCAACAAGTTGGTAAGTACGAAGGGCCGCGACAGATGATCCTGAAGAAGAGCGCGTCAAAGGAACTGCTCCTCGTTGCGGCCGAAAGGCTGTTCATGCGGAAGGGCTATGCGGCGACGACGCTGCGTGACGTTTCCTCGGAACTCGGGCTTTCCCATGCTTCCCTGTATTACCATTTTCCGGGAGGCAAGGAATCCTTGTTCGAAGCCGTGACCGAGAAGAGCGCGCTTCAGCATGGAGATGGACTTGCCAGGTCAATGAACGACGGCGGCCCCCATCTCAAGGGGCGCCTGATAGGAGCCGCGCACTGGTTGCTGTCGCAGCCGCCGATGGATCTGATACGGATGGCCGAAACCGACATGCCGGCGCTTCCCGAGCCGGTTGCCAGGCGTCTGATGGGGCTGATCTACCGCAAGATGCTGCTTCCCCTGGCGGATGCTTTCAGGGAAGCGCTTGCCTCCGGCGAGATCGAGGCCGGCACGGATACAGGGATGGTGGCGATCGCGCTGTTCGGCATGGTTGAAAGCCTGCACGCGGCTCCTGTCGCGTACATGAAGAAATCGAAGCTGGACATGGCCCGCGAACTCATACTTATCATGCTCAAGGGGATAGAGTATTCGGAAGGGGAATCAAAATGAACGTAGTCGAATTGAAGGACGTCAAGAAGTACTACATGCTCGGCCAGACCCGCGTTGACGCGTTGCGCGGAGTTTCCCTGGCGATAGGGCAGGGCGAGTTCCTCGCGATAGCGGGTCCGTCGGGATCGGGCAAGAGCACGATGCTCAACATGTTCGGGTGCATAGACTTGCCGTCCGAGGGCACGGTAAGGATAGACGGCACCGAGACGGAAAAAATGACGGACAAGGAATTGACCCGCTATCGCCGCACCAAGATCAGTTTCATATTCCAGTCGTTCAACCTGATACCCGTGTTGAACGTGTACGAAAACATCGAATTTCCGCTCCTCCTGCAACGGTCGATCTCCAGGAACGAACGGAGCGAACGTGTCATGAAGGCCATCGAGGAAGTGGGCCTCCTGGACAGGGTGAAGAACAAGAGCATGGAGCTGTCGGGCGGCCAGCGGCAGCGCGTCGCCATCGCGAGGGCCCTGGTCACGAAGCCGCTCATCGTGCTGGCCGACGAACCGACGGCCAACCTGGACTCGGAAACCGGCAAGCGCATCATCGAACTGATGCGGCATATCAACGAGACCGAGAAGACCACGTTCGTGTTTTCAACGCATGACGCGCACATCATGAAAGAGGCGCGCCGGGTGGTCAGGATACTGGACGGCCGGATCGTCGCCGGCGACGCCAACGGGGAGGGCTGAGGCCGTGTTGACCCTGACCATCGCCTGGAGGACCCTCCTCCGTCGCAAGGGCCGGATGGCCCTCATCGCCATCCTCGTCGGTTTCGGCACCTTCCTTATCGTTTTCGGCGGCATCTTTGCCTCATCGGTCGCCCGTGAATCGCGCGAGTCGATCATCGGCAACTTTACCGGCGACTTCATCGTGTACGCCGATCGCTCCAAGTCGTTGCCGTCGCCGTTCGCGTTCACCACCCCGTTGCCGAACATCCGGGACGTGGGCACGGTGTCGGGAATCCTCGATTCCATCCAGGGCATCGAGTCATACGCGCGCTACTCCCAGAATTACGGACTCATCCAGGTGGAGCGAGGCGGCAGGAAGCTCGACCTGCCGTTCATTTTCTATGCTGTCGAGCCGGGGCCGTATCATGACGTCTTCTCGAACGTGAAGATGGATTCCGGCTCGTTCTTCTCGGTACCGGGACAGGGAAAGCCGGCAAGCGGAACCGGCGCGTCGGGCATCGTCATCAGCCGGTACCAGAACGAACAATACCGGAAGAATTATGGCGTGACTCTCGAAGTAGGGGAACCGGTGACGCTCCTGGGCGTGACCGAAGGCGGCGTCAACACGCTGCGGTCATCGCTCCTGGGCATATTCGAACCCATCAGGTATCGCAGCGTCTTCGATTACATCAATTTCATGGACTCGGCCACGTATTCAGGCCTCTACAACTTCACCGGAGTCCAGGGCTTGCCCGATACCTTCAACGACGCCCTGGCCGCGGCCAACGTCGACGAGACGAGCCTCTTTGCCCTGGGCGGCAACGAGGCGTTCGGCAAGATCGATGTGGCTACCCTGAGCTCGGAGACGCTGTCGGGATTCACGATGATCGCGGTGAGGCTCAGGGACCACGGTTCGGCCGACGATGTGATCGCCCGGCTTTCCGCCGTCCCCGGCCTGGGCATCAAGACGGCCAAATGGGACAAGGCGTCAGGCTTCTATGCGCAGATTTCGTCGGCGCTCCAGGCGTTCATCTTCCTGGCGACGGGCCTTATATTCCTGGTGGTCACCCTCATCTTCATGAACACGCTGATAATCAACGTGGTGGAGCGCACGGGGGAGATTGGCACGATGCGCGCGCTCGGAGCAGACAAGTCCTTCATCCGGGGCGTGTTCCTGACCGAGACCCTGATCCTGAACGTTTCGGCGGCTGCGGGCGGGATGCTCGCATCGGTCATCGTCCTCTTCGCCGTCGGCGTTACGGGCCTTCCGTTGCCGGAGACCATCTCGCAGTTCCTCATCGGGGGAGGATCCCTTCGGATGACGGTGGAAATCCTGCCGTTCCTGGCCGCCCTTGTCACGGTGGTCGCCGTTTCGATTCTGGCCACCCTGTACCCGGTCAGCGTCGCGACGGCGATCACTCCGCTCAAGGCGATGAACGACA
>PGXR01000025.1 GCA_002839245.1 Spirochaetae bacterium HGW-Spirochaetae-7
CCCTTTGCCACTCGTTACAGCCAGGCCCGAGACACCTAGACTTCGAGCTTCCTGCCCACCGAAGGCATCGATTCCGCGGGACAGCGGAATCGCACGTGCCGTCAGGCACGCCCCGAGGGCGAGGCCCAGGGATAGGCCGAATGCAGTCCCCGCTCCCGATACGCTCGGCAGACCCATCCAAGCATTATGCGCGATTGCCCTGATCGGCCGCGGGTCGGTGTCGGTGCCGAAGGGCCGGGCGCGGCGCGCCGGGCCAAAGTCCGGACCTACACGGGCATAGGTTTGCCGGCCCCCGGCGGCACCCGCACCGTGCGGTCATCAGCCACCAGCACCTGGCCCGGAGAGGCCCCTTTTGGTTTCCGCAGCCTGGAGACTTCCGTTACCTGCACGTCTACCGCTGCCTCCTCGCACCGACTGCTGTAGCGGGCGGCCAACCCGGCGGCCTCGGTGAGAGTGCGCTCGGGCACCCGAGACTCGCGGCCTGGCTTATGGAGCACCACATGGGCGCCGCCGGCGTCGCGCACGTGCAGCCACACATCCCAGGGCCGGGACTCCCGCACCAGCCGGTCGTTCTCTGCGCGGTTGCGCCCCACCAAAATTAGCCACCCCTCCGAGGACCGAAAGCGCCGAAAGGGAGCCGCGGGGGCGGCGCCCCTGCCCGGGGCGACCGGCGTCAGGGGTGCGAGCGCTGGACCCTGTACCCGTTCTTGTTCGGACGCGGCAAGCCGCCGTTCCAGAACCTCGCGAGTGCGCTCCTGGCGGCGCGCCAGACAGTACAAGCGATCGAGGTTGGCTCCCGGAGAGAGGGCCGGATCGAGGGCAATTGCGTGCACCTGATCGGGCGCGTACAGGTCGGGCGCGGCGATCGTGCGCTGCCCAGGCTGCACCTGCCACAACACTGCCGCCAGGGCCTCGGCCTGCCGCCGTGTCGCCAAGCTTGGGCGTAGGGCCGCGAGGTCGGCGCGGATCTTGTCGATGCGGCGGTCCAACCGCTGCCGGGCCGTGGCCGCGGCCCTGGCTGCCTGGGTCGCGCGGCCGCATTGGGCTGCCCGCGCTGCCGCCGCCAGCAGGAACTCCCCGGCGGCGACCAACCCGTCGTGCCGGGCAGTGCCGGACTCGGACCGGTGGGTGAGCTGGGCGGCGCTGAGCTGATCGGCGTATGCCCACAGGGGGCCGGGCCCCACACACTCGGCCAGCACCTCTTGCCAGGCCGGCCAAGGGTCACCGCCTGCGGCCCGGTGCACCACTTCCCGTGCCAGATCCGAACCCAGGCCCAGCACCCGCGTCGGCAAGGGGTCGCCGGCTGCCAGCCACGCCGCCAGGTCTCGTGCCTCGACAGCCGCCGGCAGAGTGCGTCCTGCCGGCACCACCGGCGACCCATAGGGCCGCCCGGCGTCGCCGCCGTAAGATAAGACTTAATTATTGCGCCAGGGACGGAGTTCTGGGCGGATTGCCTGGACAGCACGTAATTGCGGTCAGTCTCCGCGTCGGCTGAAGAAGCGTAGATTCGATAGAATATTTCGACGCCTAGATAATTTGAATCCAATGGTGATGCAGGACCAAGAAACTGCAGGGACGTAGAATCGCTCGATTTTGCTGTCGGATCATTCGCCAATGCCGCGAACGTGTCGATCCCGCATGCTGCGAAAATACTGCATGCGGTCACCATGAGCATGCAGGCAGTCAGCATGCGCATCGGCGCTTTCATCAACCCTTCTTGCCCTGTACCTTGGCAGGGGGCTCTATAGACTCGAGGCAGTCAACCAATTCGTATATGAGGACAGGCTTGTTCTTTCCCTTGACACGTATGTTGTCGAGCTCCCTGACAACGAATTTGTCCTTGACGTGGGCGTACGCGAACTCGCTTATGATTATGCTGGTACCGTATTCCTTGTTCGTCGCCTCGAGGCGCGAACAAAGGTTGACGTTGTCGCCCATCAGGGTATAGTTCATCCGCTGCTTGGAGCCCATGTTCCCTACGGTCATGATTCCCGAGTTGATGCCTATGCCGATTCGGATGTGCTTTGCCTCGGGCCAGCCTTGGTTCAACTCTTCCAGTACCCTCATCTGCTTGAGCGCGCACTTGCAGGCAAGTTCCGTGTGGTTCTGGAGCGGAAGCGGCGCGCCCCAGAAAGCCATCATCGCGTCGCCGATGTATTTGTCGAGGGTACCCATGTACTGGATTGCGAGATCGGTCATGGCCGAGAAGTATATGTTCAGGTGATTGACGAGTTCCTGGGAAGTCATGTTTTCCGACAGCGTCGTGAAGCCGCGGATGTCCGAGAAGAAGACCGTCAGGTCCTTGTCTACTCCGCCAAGCTCCGGCGGATTGGTGGCCAGTTCCTCGACGACGCTGGGGCTCAGGTATTTTCCGAAAGTATCGCGTATCAGTCGCTTGTCTCGTTCCTCGGTAAAGACCCGGTATACGACGACCGACACGAACGTCAGTATAGATGCCAGTGCCGGGGTAGAAAAATTGAGCAAATACGCTTTTGAATCGAAAAGCAGGTTGACCCCGAAGAAATAGACCGCCATGGCGGCTATGGTTATGAACAACCCGGCGATAGCCGGAAGCCTCGAGCTGACGAACGCTATAATCAGCAACGCGGCGGCGAGCACGGCCATGTCGACCCAGGGCGGCGCCTGGTGGATGAAATTGTCCATCAGGATGGTGTTGAGGGCGTTGGCGTGCATTTCTATGCCGTACATGATACCCAGCGGTGTCGGCTTCTCGTCTTCGGCTACGCCGGCGGCGAAAGCGCCTACCATCAGGACCTTGTTCTTTACCGCGAGCGTCCTGCGCCATGCGTCAGGATCGGGACCCGGATCACGATTGGCGTACGCGGCGAATGAACGGACCGGGAAGGTCTGCACTCCATCCGACGTAGGGCTGGACCTATAACCCATGAAGTTGACGAGCATCTGCGCGCGTTCGTTGATGGGTATGCGTATCTCCGGCACGATCCGTCTCTTGCCTTCGGCGACGAGGTTGCCGTCCTTGTCATATTGTTCCGGTTCCGTCTGTATCGAGTACGGAACGAGTTCTCCCGAAACCGGATCACGCTGCATCGGCGAGGGAATCAGGATATGCGAACCTGCGACCACCTCGATATCGTCGAGCTTGCGGTTGAAATACTGCAGCGCAAGGGAAAGAGTGATGGCCGGCACGAAGCTGTCGCGATACTGCCGAACGATATAGTAGCTGTCGTCGGGCGTACCGTCCTGGTCCTTGTCTTCGACCTTCATCGGCGCTTCGGCCTTCATCCTGGTCTTAAGCCGTTCGAGCGAGGCCAGGGTCAGGGGCAGGTCTATATCATGGAGGCCTCCCTTGTCGTCCTGCCACCCTATCCGCTCGAAGGCTGCTTCATCGACGGTAAAGCCAGGCTCAAGTTCGTCTAGCCTGATGGTCCGCACGAGGACGCTCGAGCGAAGTACCAAGGGCTGGCGCCGGTATATCTGGTCTTGATCGGAAATGAAGTTGGCATGGCCGTAGCCTGCCGCCGCCTTGCCGAGCGGTTCAAGAGGAGGCTCGTAGTCGTAGAACGCGTTAATCTTTTTCCAGTCGCCCTTGACGTTCCTGACAGACCCCCATCCGTCATAGAGCGTCCGCTGGCGAACCTCCATGGGGTCGTCCGGCTCTACCGTGCCGTACGGCGACAGCACGGTTTCAATGAATACCTTGCCCGAATCGTCTATCGCCTTGGTGAGCAAGGCGTCGTTCGTGGGATTGGGATCCTGTTCAATGAAGAATACATCCATGAACAGCGCGCTTTCGCGGTTTGACTGGTCATTCAACCTAGAGAAGGAATTGATAAGGTCGGCGTGCCTGGTCCGGGAAAACGGCCATTTGCCATACTCGGCAAGCGTCTTCTGGTCGATGCCGAGTATGAGTATGCTGTCGGATATCTTGAGGTTCTGGTGAGAAAGTACGGCGCCTTCCTGGATGGCCTTGGTTTCGCGTACCGTTTTAAGCTCGAAATGCTTGTCGAGCACCGGGCCTTCGATATTCTGCAGTATTCGCGTCGTCGAAAAAAGGGCCAGGCATATACCGAACACAGCGATGGCTATGACGAAAGCGAATCGCCTGGCCTCGAATATTTTCGACCGTTTCCTTGGCATTGCCAGCCTCCATGTATTTCGCAATTACGAGTTCAACCATGCTACGGATATTATGACGATAGCCCGGCCATCGGCCGGGCTATCATAGCAGTCCCTTCCGGAAAAGCTATTTTACCAAGCCGAGCGATTTCAGGAGAATTATACGGTCATGGGCGAGCTTTGTCCAATCGCTTTCGATGCCCGAGGCTATCAGCCGGCCATACGCATCCATGGCTTTGTCGTATTGCTTCATTCCCTCGTAGAGCCTGCCTATCGACAGCACTACCCTGCCTATCCCGGGTGCCTCAGGATACGCAGTGTCGGCCTGGGTGAGGTACGCCAGGGCCGCTTCGTTGTCGCCGCGATTCTCTGCGACGGAGGCCGCGTTTGCCAGCGCGACCGGAGCCAGATGGGACTTGGGAGCGGCAGCGGCGAGCGACGCATAGGCCTTCTCCGCGCCGGAAAGGTCATTGGACGAAACCAGCAGCTCGGCCTTTATCATGGTAGCCTTCGCGCCTGCGTAGCGCCTGGCGTAACGCGAGATGACGGCGTCGGCCTTCACGAGCAGGCCCGGCACTAGCGGTGCTTTACCGGATTCATCGGCCTTGAGCCACACGTCGTAGTCGCTCTCGAGCTGCTCGAGGGCAACGGTTGACTTGGCGACCGAAGCGCTCGACGCCACCGAATAGATGCCGATGCCCACAACAAGCACGATGGTTGCAATCCCCAACGCCATGAACGACTTTCTGTTGGCGTAAAGGAACGCGTTGAAGCGCTCCGAAAATTTTACCTGTTCAGAGGGGCTGGCCACAGTGGTGGCGTTGACCCCGGTTTCCTTAGAGCTCATGGTGTAATTACTCCTTCAGGTTTGCTATTCCGAGTTCCTTGATAAGGCGGGAAAGGTAAGTTCTTTGGATATCGAGCACCTTGGCGGTTTCAGTCTGGTTCCATTGATGTTCGTCAAGGCCGCTCGCGATGAAGTGTTTCTTGAAGATGGTCAACGCGTCCTTGAGGCTCTTTCCGCGGTATTCGTCGCGGCCGGTGGCAATGTCCCCGATGAGCAGGTCCTTGGCCGCGATAGTCTTGTCCTTGGCTATCACGACGGCCCGTTCGACAGCATTTTCAAGTTCCCTGACATTGCCTGGCCAGGGGTACGAAAGCATGTGGTCCATCGCCTGGTCGGTGAAGCCGGTAAACTGCTTTTTGGTCTCCCTCGAGAACTTCTTGAGGAAAAAATCGGCGAGAGCTGGAATGTCTTCTTTCCTCTGGCGCAGGGGGGTGACGTAGACGGGAAGGACGTTGAGACGGTAGTACAGGTCACTGCGGAATTCGCCCTTCTTGACCTGGGAATCTATGTCGCGGTTCGTTGCGGCGACTATCCTGACATCCACGGAAATGGTCTCGCTTGAACCTACCCGCTCGAAGGTCTTCTGCTGCAGTACCCGCAGGAGCTTGGCCTGCAGCTTCAGGGGCAAATCGCCTATCTCGTCTAGGAATATCGTGCCTCCATCGGCAAGCTCGAATCGACCCCGCCTGTTCTGCACGGCATCGGTGAAGGCTCCCTTGACGTGGCCGAAGAGCTCGCTTTCGAGCAGGCCTTCGGGAAGGGCCGCGCAATTTACGCGGATGAACGGCCCGTTTTTCCTGTTGGAACGCAGGTGCACCTGTTCAGCGATAAGTTCCTTGCCCACCCCAGACTCGCCGAGGATGAGTACCGACGAATCCGTCTTGGCAACCCTGTCGATCAGCTCCAGCTTTTCGATGATGTCCGGGCTCTTGGCGATGAGGACATGGTAGCCCTTGTCCGTCGAAATCTGGTCCCGCAGGTAACCTATCTCCTCGCGTGCCTTCTCGAGGTATTTAGCGTTCTCGATGGCGATAGCCGCCTGTACGGCGAATATCTCGAGCCACTGGAGATCTGACTGGGTGAAGTATTTCTTGTCTTTCTTGTTGAGTATCTCGAGAAGTCCGACGCACTTGTCGCGGACTATCATCGGGACGGCAAGGATGCTGTAGGTTGGAAAATCTATCGACTTGGAGATGTCGCCATAGAACCGGGAATCGGTTTCCACATCGTTGACGATCAACGACTGGCCGTGCTCCGCGACCCACCCGGCGATTCCCTCGCCGGGGTTGAGGCTGAACTTCTTGACGTCCCGACCTTTCGGTCCCAGGGCGATTTCGAAATAGAGCTTGCCGTCTTCCTCGTTCCGCAAAAGGAGCGAGGAAGCCTCGCCTGCGGTCAAGCGCGTCGCCGACTCAAGAATCTGGGTCAAGAGCGACGTCGCGTTTCCGTAGTTTGAATTGATGAGCGTATTGATCTCGATCAGCGTTTCAAACTTCTCGGGATCTATACGTTCGATCATTATTCGCTCTTGCTGGAACTGTCCTTCTTCTCCTTGAGCAGATCGCCGAGGGTAAAGCCCTCGTTCGAGGAGCCCTCGTCCATGAAGCGGGACATCTCGGCCTGCTGCTGCTTGCGCTCGAGGTCGCGCACCGACAGGGAGAGCTTCTGGCGCTCCGGGCTGAGTTCGGTTATGACCACCTTGATGGGCGATCCTACTTCGTACTTCTTGATGGCTACTTCAAAGTCCTCGTCTCGGTTGACGCTCAGGTTCGACTTGTTCACGAGGCCCTCGATATCGCCGGGCACCTTGACGAACACGCCAAACTCGGTGATCGACGATACGGTTCCCTCGAGGACGGAGCCGACCCTGTAAGTACCGGAGAAAGCCTGCCACGGATCGTCGGACAGCCGGCGCACCGACAGCCTGATGCTGTGGTCGTTGGGCTGGTTCTCGATGACCATGACTTCGAGGTCTTCGCCCACCTGGATTTCGGAGCCGGCGTTGCGGACTTTCTTGGTCCACGACAACTCTTCCGCCGGTAGGAAGCCATCGATGCCGTCCTCAAGCTCGACGAAAGCGCCCGAAGCGGTGATCTTGACCACCTTCTTGGTAAGACGCATGCCGACCGGGTAGCGGTCGTCGATCGTCGTCCATGGGTTCTCGTGCACCTGGCGGAGTCCGAGGGAGACTTTCTGCTGGTCCAGGTCGTAACCCAGGATCATGCACTCTACGCCGTCGCCGACCTTGAGCATCTCGTCGGGGCGCTTTACGCGCTTGACCCACGAGAACTCGGAGATGTGGGCCAGGCCTTCGATGCCGTCTTCCAGTTCGATGAAGGCGCCGTAGTCGGTCAGCTTGGTGACAGTGCCGTTGACGACCGCGTCGAGATGGTAGCGCTCCTCGAACGTCTCCCACGGATCCTGGGAAAAATGCTTGAGCGAAAGGTTGATGCGTCCTTCTTCGGGATCGATCTTTATGACCTTGAGCTCGATTTCCTGGCCCTTCTTGACGAAGTCCTTGGGCTTGGTGACGTGACCCCAGCTCATATCGTTGATATGGAGGAGTCCGTCGAAACCGCCCAGGTCGATGAAGGCGCCGAAACTGGTGAAGCTCTTCACTTCGCCCTTGACGATGTCGCCGATCTGTACCGTCGAGAAGAAAGCGTCCCTGCGGACTTTTATTTCCTGCTCGAGGAATTCACGGCGATTGACGACGATATTGACGCGTTTCTCCGAATACAGACGCTCGATGTAGAACTTCGACTTGACCTTCAACAGGTAGTCGCCCTTCTCCACCCTCTGGACATCCGCTTTGGAGATAGGGAGGAAGGCGCGCAGGTTGTAACCCAGGCTAACCTCGAAACCACCCTTGATCTCTTTCTCGATGACGCCCTCGATCGTCTCGTGGTTCTTGTGGGCGTTCTGGATGTTGCGCCAGTGAACCTTTTCGTCGGCTTTCGACTTGGAAACATACGTTTCCCCGGACCTCGTCTCCTTCTTCATGAGGACAACGGTCACGATGTCGCCGACTTTTGGCGGTTCCGTGAATTCGGAGAGCGGAATCTTTCCTTCGCTCTTGGCACCAACGTCTACGAAAACGCAGTCGCTGGCGACCTGTACCACCTGTCCCTCGATGAGGTCGCCCTCTTCCATGTGGTTCATGGTTTTTAGATACTGTTCCTGTAACTGTGTCTGGATGCTGTCGTCGGAGGGAGCGACCGCGCCCATTTCCACTTCCTTGCCCATACGGTTCCCTTGCTGTTGAATTTTCGAATTCACAATGTCATAAACTTGATCTATGGTCAAGTATGATGTATCCAAATAGAAGGCTTTGGGTGCCCTTTTAAGACTACCTTCCGCCTTATTCCTGTCTATCTCGTCACGCATTTCTATATTATGCCTGATATCATCGAGTGACAGGGAACTCGTGCCCTCCGCAAAACGACGGCTGGCGCGGGCTTCTACGCTCGCGTCGATGTAAATCTGGACCTCCGCGTCGGGGAATACCACGGTGCAGATATCCCGTCCTTCAACGACCGCGTCGATGCCTGATCCTATTGATCTGATGATCCTGTTGACGATGTGCCTGACCGGGACGATGGCCGAAACCTGCGCCACGCACGCGTCGACTTCAGCGCTCCTCAGGTGTTCATCGACGGCTTGTCCGTCTACGAGGAGCCGTCGATCGTCGTAGACGATACGCAGCTTACCGGCAAACGCGACGACCGCGTCATGGTCTTCGATCGACAGCCCGGCACGCAGCGCGCCGTAGGTTATCGCCCGGTACAGGTTGCCTGAGTTGATATACGTAAGTCCGTTACGCTCGGCGACCAGTCGCGCGATCGTGCTTTTCCCCGTGCCTGCGGGCCCGTCCATGGCGACTATCATCTATTTGTTCCTTTTTGAACTGCCGAAAGCGGCCTCGAGGGCCGCCAGCTCGTCGGTTGTCAGCGAGCGCCACCGTCCCTCGACGAGCTGGCCGAGGCTGACGGGGCCGATGGAGACCCGCCTCAGGACGGTTGCCTTGAGTCCGAACAGCGCGAGAGCCCGCCGTATTTCGCGGTTTTTGCCTTCGACGAGCCTGACAGCGCAGGAAAATTCCCCGGTAATGGTAACGCTGCTGGCCCGCAGAACTTCGCCTTCGTCTTCGAGTCCCTTCTGGAACCTCGGCCCGAAGTCGTTGGGGATACGCCGGTCGGATACTATCTCGTAGTCCTTTGCCAGACCGGACGATGGATGCCCGACCTTGGCGGCAAAGCTGCCGTCGTTGGTAAAAAGAATGAGGCCGCATGAATCGAGGTCGAGCCGCCCGACGTTGTAGACGCGTTCGGCGATCTCTGGCTTGAAAAGCGACGCGGCGAGCGGCCGGCCGTATTCGTCGCTCATGGCGCACAGGAAGCCCGGCGGTTTGTTGAGCGCCAGGTAATGCAAGCGGGTCTCGGCCCGGATAGGCTCGCCGTCGACCGCTACGACGTCGCCAGGCATCGCCCGAACGCCAAGCTCGGAGACGACCGCCCCGTTAAGGCTTACCCGCCCGGCGGTTATCAAGTCTTCGGCGGCTCGTCTCGAGGCGCGCCCCGACCGCGCTATCAGCGTCTGGAGCCTCGTCCCGGGTTTTTCTCCGGGGAGTCCGGGGGTCACTGCTTGTCCTCGAGTTCGAAGCGGTCACGCTCGAGTTCCCCGAGTTTGGGAAGTTCGGAGATGCTACCGAGCCTGAAGAATTTGAGGAATTCCTTGGTGGTGCCGTACTGGATGGGCTTGCCAGGAGCGTCTTTCTTGCCCACTTCCTTTATAAGGTTCCGTTCGAGCAGGAAGCGTATCATGTTGTCAGCCGCGACGCCGCGTATGGATTCAACCTCGGCGCGGGTGACCGGCTGGGAATAGGCGATGATGGAAAGGGTTTCAAGCGCGGCGCGCGACAGCTTCTGCTCGTTCTTGCGGCCATAGCGGTACTTGAGGCTCTCCCATAGCTCCTTCTTGGGAACCAGCATCCAGCCGCCGCCCATATCGGACAGCTCGAGGCCGTGGGCGGGCGCTGCCAGCTGCTCGCGCAGGTGATCGATGGCGGCTTCGACCAGGTCCTTGCCGAGGCCGCTTATGCGCGCGAGCGAAGCGGCGTCGAGCGGCTCCGATTCCAGGAACAGGATGGTCTCGACGAGTGCCGCCTCGCGGTCAAGATTCAGGTCCATCGGCTTTCCGCTCCTCGAATCGTCGTATCTGTATGTCGCCGAACAGGCGATGCTGGTGTATGGAGATGACGCGGTACTTGACCGCCTCCAGGATGGCAAGGAAGGCGCACACGATGTCGAGCGTCGAACCCGGCCTGGTGATCAGGTCGACGAAAATGAAAGACTGCCTGGAATCCAGGAACTCGTGTATCAGCGCCATTTTCTCGTTTATGGATACTTCTTCATACATGTCGATGATCCGCTCGCTCGACATTCCACCCATCAGGCCGGAAAAAGACTTGAGCAGGTCCCATACGTCTATCTTGTCCCAGAGCTCCTCGTCGCCGAACGGCAACGCGCGCTGCATCTTGGTCCGCTCGATGGTCCATTCGACCTCGAGTTCCTTGCGCTCCATCAGCTCGGACAACTTCTTGTACTTCTGGTATTCTATCAGCTTGTCGACGAGATCCTGCCTCGGGTCGTCCAGCTCCTCCGACAGGTCCAGCTCGACGGGGAGGAGCATGCGGCTCTTTATGTAGAGAAGCGTAGCCGCAAGCGCATAGAATTCGGTCATGTCGTCGAGGTCTATCCTCTCGGCGCCTGCAATCGACGCGAGGAACTGCTCGGTGATCGAGGCTATCGGAATGTCGTAGATGCTGACTTCGTTTTTCTTTATGAGGAAGAGCAGGAGGTCGAGTGGTCCTTCGAAGTCGTTAAGGCTGTAGCTGCGAGCTGTCTTGCCCGGGTCGGTAGCCAGGTCGGTGGATTCTTCCATAGGTTCGTTGCCGCAGATTATAGCGGCGCCTTGGCGTGGAGGTAAATCCCCTGCCCCGCCACGGCTCCAAGCGACGACGTGAAAAGCGCGCCCGTCGCGGGGTGGCGCAAGGCAGGCTCCAGCTCGGCGAGCGGAACGAGGACGAAAGCGCGTTCGAGCATGCCGGGGTGCGGCACGACGAGGTCGGGCGTGTCTAGCGTCAGCCCTCCGTACAGCAGGATGTCTATGTCAAGCGTCCGAGGTCCCTTGCGGCGCTCCAGCTCACGGTTCCTGCCATGGCGGGCCTCGATGGCCTTGGTGGCGTCTAGCAGGTCGTCGGGGCCGAGCTCCGTGTCTCCCGAAGCCGCCAGGTTGAAAAAGTCAGGCTGGTCGAGGACGTAGCGCGGCTTGCTGCGGTAAATTGACGACGAACGGAGCCCGGCGACCATGCCGCCGAGCTCCGCCAGCGCCGCGGCGAGGATCGCCTCGCTGTCTCCCGCGTTCGAGCCAAGGCCCAGGTAGACCCGCGTCAGAAAAGCCCGCCGTCTTCGTCCGCGGCCGCCGGCTTGGCCGGTGCCTGGGCGACCGAGGCCCGAGGTATTGCCGCCGTGGCCGGTATCGCCGCGGCAGCCTTTGCAGGAGCCGCCTTCGCTGCCGGCTTCTCTGCCGCTACGGTCTTGTCCGTCGAGGCCTTGCCGGCGTCCGCGGATTTTCCTGACGGCGCCTTTGGCGGGAAGAAGATGGCGCGAACCTTGGCCTCGATCTCGGCGGACAGTTCAGGGTTCTGCTCGAGCGTCAGCTTGACGTTCTCGCGCCCCTGGCCGAGCTTCTCCTCGCCGTAGGTATACCAAGCGCCTTTCTTGTCGACGATGTTGCACTTGACGGCCGCGTCGACGAGGCTTCCGGACGCCGAGATGCCCTTGCCGAACATGATCTCGAGTTCCACCCTGCGGAACGGCGGAGCGACCTTGTTCTTGACGACCTTGACGCGCACCTTGTTGCCGATGGCGTCTTCGTCGCCCTTCTCTATCGTCTCGATGCGGCGGACCTCGATGCGGATCGACGCGTAGAACTTGAGCGCGTTGCCGCCGGTCGTCGTCTCGGGATTGCCGAACATCACGCCTATCTTCATGCGTATCTGGTTGATGAACACCAGGATGGTCTTGGATTTACTCAGCGTTCCGGTAAGTTTGCGAAGGGCCTGGCTCATGAGACGCGCCTGGAGCCCGACGTGGGCGTCTCCCATGTCGCCCTCGATCTCCGCCTGCGGAGTCAGCGCCGCGACCGAATCGATGACGATTATGTCGACGGCGCCCGAGCGGACAAGAGACTCGCATATCTCGAGGGCCTGTTCGCCGTTGTCGGGTTGGGAAACCCATAGCTCGTCGGTATTGACGCCGAGGTTCTTGGCGTAGACAGGATCGAGCGCGTGCTCGGCGTCTATGAATGCCGCGATGCCGCCCTTCTTCTGGGCTTCGGCTATGGCATGCAAGGCCAGCGTCGTCTTTCCCGACGATTCCGGTCCGTATATCTCGATGATGCGCCCTCGAGGATATCCGCCGACTCCGAGCGCCTCGTCGAGCATTATCGAACCCGATGGAATGGACTCTATGCCCAGCGCGTGGTCGTACTTGCCCAGCTGCATGATCGAGCCGAGGCCGTACTGCTTCTCTATCTGGAGCCTGGCGGCCTCGAGCGCCTTGAGCTTGTCGTCGGAGGTCTGTGTAGCATAATTGGTTTCCGTTTTGGCCATGGAAAAATCCTCCTGTTAAACGTTACGCGGCTCAGAGCATGGACGCGTTCGTACCTGTCCTCGAGCTATCGGGCATCGGCCACTATACCCCGGCATCGACAACTTGTCACCGCCCGGGACCGAGCGGTTCCGCTCAACGTTTCCTGAAAGCCTCGAGCGGGGACAGGGCCGCGGCGCGGTTGGCCGGCCCGGTAGCGGCGAGGTACGAGAGCCCCACGGTGGCGGCCACGACGACTACGATTTCAACGAACGGCACGTCCACCGGTATGAACGGCAGGTAATACGCCGGGTCGAGCACTTTCCACATGGAAGGCGCTGGACCGCCTGACAACGCGGCGGCTATCGACCTCGCTCCGTTGGCTGTCCTTTCGATGAAGGCCAGGACCTCGTTTATCCTGAGGCTCGCCAGGAGGCCGCCCGCGGAGCCTATCACCGCCCCCATGCCGCCTATCGCGGCGCCGCCGAGGGAAAATATCCTGGCCAGGTCTGACGAATCGGCGCCGAGGCTCTTCAGCACGGCAATCTCGTGTCCGCGCTCGAGCACCAGCGTTGTAAGCGCGCTCGAGACGTTGACCGCTGCCACGGCGACGGTCAACGCCATGATGAGCAAAAGCATCGTCCTGGTGCTGGCGAGCGACTCGAAGAGGTTGCGCTCGACGTCGCGCCATGCGTACACGGTGAAGCCGGCCGGAAGGCGGCCGGATACCGCGTCTCTCGCCGCCGCGGGGTGGCCAAAGGGATCGGCGGCCTTGATGCCGACGAAGCTTCTCGTGTTTTCCCTGGGGAGGACCCGGGCGGCGGTGTCCTGCCTCATGAATAGCCACTGCGCGTCCAGGTCGCGGTAACCTGCCGATACGATGCCGCGCACCGTCAGCATCGTCACTCGCGGCGCCATGGCGCCGTCCTGGCTCCGGCGTACCGTGATGAGGTTGACCGGATCTCCGGGCGCCAGTCCTAGCTTGGCCGCCATAGCCGAGCCGACGAGGGCGTCGAACGGACGGTCAAGCGCGGCGACGCCTCCTTCGACCCTAAGGTACGCGAGTGTAGCCTCGTCGGCGATGAAACCTGGCTCGACGCCGCGTATGGCCGCTCCTTCGCTGGAGCCGTTCGCGAAAGCCACGCCGACCGATTGCGTTTCCAGCCAAGCTCCCGAGACGCCAGGAGAATTGCGTGCGGCGTCGCGCGCGCCGGTCAGGTCTGCGGAAGCGTATGGGATGGCCTGCGCGTGGTATGTTCCCAGCTCGACATAGCGCGAGCTGATGCCCTGTATCATCCCGTCGGCAACCTGCATCACCGTTATCAGCGGCACCAGGCTGAGCGCGACGCTGAGGACCGCGCCGACGAGCGCCTTGCGCGCCTGGTCGCGCTTGCCAGCGGCATCACGCCTGCCGACGAAGAAGCGAGCGGCGACGAATGCTATCGGCGCTCCCTTCATGATTCGACGAGCGTCCCTTCGCGCAACAGGAATCGCCTCGACGCACGGGCCGCCAGGTCGGTATCATGGGTGACGACGACAAGCGTCGTCCCGCGGGAAGCGACGATGTCGAACAGCAGGTCCTCCACCGACCGGGCGCTGGCGCGGTCGAGGTTGCCGGTAGGCTCATCGGCCAGGACCAGTTCCGGGTCGTTGACCAGGGCGCGGGCGATGGCGACCCGCTGGCGCTCGCCGCCAGAAAGCTTGGCCGGCACGTGCGACAGCCTGTCAGAAAGCCCGACGGCCTCGAGGATGGGACGCGCCTTGTCCTCGGCAGCCTTCCTGTCCCCGGACAGCATGAAGGCGGGCAGCATCACGTTCTCGAGGGCCGTGAAATCCTTGAGAAGATAGTGGAACTGGAAGACGAACCCGGCTATCCGCGCCCTGAACGCCGAAAGTGCATCCTCGCCGGATCTGGCCAGGTCTATGCCGCCCACGACGACTTCGCCTGAACTGGGCCTGTCCAGCCCCCCGAGGATCGACAGGAGGGTACTCTTGCCGCAGCCGCTGGGTCCCGTAATCGACGCGCAGGATCCGCGAGGCAACGCAAGGTCGACGCCCCTAAGAATCTCGAGAATCTCGGCCTCGCTCTTGAATATCTTGCGTATGGCGCGGCACACAATCACGTCGTCATTCATCGCGAAGTACCTCCGAAGGCATGATCCTGGAAACGCGGGAGCTCGCGGCCCACGCGGCGGCGAGCGCCGAGGAGGCGCCGGCAGCCGTTATGAACAGCGTCTCGGCGAACGTCAGGCGGACGGGGACGTCGCCTATGTAGAACAGGTCGGGCGAGAAGAATTCAAGTCCGGCGCCTGCCGCGCCGAAAAAGCCGTACAGGAAGCTGGCTGCCGCTTCCAGGATTGAAAACACGCCGTTGACGTTCATAGCGAGCAGGAGGCCGAGCGCCAGCCCGACGAACGCGCCGCCCAGACCCGTCGCGATGCCGTCAAGGAGGAACACCGCTTGTACCGAACGTGAATTCGCACCGAAGGCCTTCATCGTCGCAATGTCCTCGACGCGGCTGTATACCGCCTTGCGCATCGAATGGAAAATGTTTACGCCGACTACGATGAAAATAAGCCCGACCAGCAGAAGCATCACCGATTTTTCCATCCTGAGCGCTCCGAAGAACGCGCGGTTGTATTCGCGCCAGCTCTCCGCTCCGGATATGCCGGCGGCCGAAAGCTCGGCGACGGCACGCGCGTCGCCATACCGGTCGGAAAGCCTCAGTCCGAGTACCGGCGTTTCTCCGGCGCCAAGCCCGCCGGACGACGATTCCGGCAGGAAGGCGAGCGCGGCGTCGAAGTCGTAGTATCCGCAATGGTAAATACCCACTATCGTCAGGTCCACCAGGCTGACGTCCAGGCCTTTCGTTGCATCGGTCGTGACTGAAAGCACCGATACGGCATCGCCTGTCACGAGATTCAGGTATCTTGCCAGTTCCGAACCGATGACCAGGCCGCCCTTGAACGAACCCGAGCGGAACTCGAGCCTGGCTGCGAAGACGGGATCGATTTCCTCGATGTCGTCGGGAACCACCTTGATGCGCAGCGGAGCGGCCTTTCCCCGATCGTTGGTCGCCATCGTACGGACGTCGACGAACGGGACCACGGCTATGGCGCGAGGCACTGCGGCCATCACGGCCGCCGCGGCGTCCCCGTCTGTCCGGACGCGGACATGGTAGCTGTCCAGGTCAAGCACGGCGTCGATGAAACCCATCTGGAAGCCGTTCATCACCCCGATGACACAGAGCAGCGCCGCGACTCCCACGGCTATCCCCGCTGTCGCCGGAGCGAGCGATGGCCCGCTCTTGTTGCCCGAGCGATACCACCTCGAAGCCACGAAGCGTATCCAGCCGCCTTGCCTCACTTGAATGACCTCGAGCGCAGCACGACGCCGTCCCTGATCATCTCTTCAAGGACCTTGCGGCCGTCTTCCCAGGTTATGCGCGCGTACAGAGCTCCCCTGTCCCAGGCTTCCTCGACCCGTGCCCCGGGTTCTCCATAGCGTATGACCGCGACGAGGCTTGAATTCACGGAACGGCGTTCCAGTACCAGTGTGCCGTCCGGGTCATACTGGTACTCCATGACCGTCACGACACCACGCTCGTCCCTCTTAAGGCGAGCTACCTTGCCGCTCTCATCGAAATCCATTCTCTCGGACAAGATGACGGCACCGCCTTTTTCGACGATCACCTCCGATGGCTTGCCAACGGCCGCGCCATCGGCAACATAGCTCGTAAGGGTAGTGGTTCCGTCGGCATCCGTGACGATTGACCGTTCCAGCGCGCCGGAAAGCCAGAACCTGCGTTCTTCCATGATACGCCTGGAGCCGGCGTACTTCGAGAAGGACACCAGCCGTCCTTCACGATCATAGCCCCGGAGTTCGACGACATCGCCGCTCGTCCGCCAGTTGTACGACGGGCCGGACTTCGCCGAGCTGTTGCCCCAGAGCTCTCCGGTCGACTCGATGGCCGATGCCAGCCTCCCGTCAGGAGAGTACAGGTAGTCAACCGTCCCGACTATCTTGTCGCCGAGGGTGGTCGTCTTGCTGCGCAAGCGGCCTGATTCGTAGACAAAATCCACTTGTTCCACCACGCCGCCTTCAAGGAAACGACGCTCGGTCGCGGGCCTGCCGGCATCGTCATACGCAAGCTCCTCGCGGATGACCCCGTTCTCCTCGGTGACCTCCCGCTCCGGCATGCCGCCTGGTGAGAAGGTCCTGTTCCATGTCTTTTTTACCACGCCGTTCTGGTAAAGGGTCGATCTCTCGGACAGTCCGCCGCGGGAAACCAGGAGGGACCAGGCCTGGCCGTCCGGACCGGGAATTTTATCGAACATCATGCCGGCTTGGTCGGAGGCGTACCAGACACCGGTCGACATCGCCTGCGCATGGATGGGTGGCAACGGGATGGCGCCTACGAGGATGCAGAGCGCCGCCGACGGGAAAGCCGACCGTGGCAGGAATCGTCTCACGGTTCAAGTCCGAGGAATTCATCGAGATAGCGCACGGAATCGAAGGGCCGGATATCCTCGTACCGTTCACCGTCACAAATGAACGCTGCGGGAATTCCCAGGTCCCTGGCGATGGCCAAGGCCACGCCACCCTTGGCGCTTGAATCGTACTTGGTCAGCACTATGCCGTCGATATGCACAGCCTCCGAGAAAGCCTGGGCTTGCCTCAGGGCATTCTGCCCGGTCGTCGCATCGACGACGAGAAGGCGCCGGTACCTGGCTGGATCCGCCTTTGCCGCGACTATCTTGTCCATCTTCCCAAGTTCCTTGATGAGGTTGTGCTTGTTGTGCATGCGCCCCGCGGTATCGGCGATCACCAGGTCGGCGCAGTCGGAGACGGCCGCCTCTATCGCGTCGAATAGCACTGCGCCAGGATCAGACCCGCGCTCCTGGGCGACGACGCGTATGGCCAGCCGTTCCCCGTGGAGCTTGAGCTGCTCTATCGCGGCCGCCCTGAACGTGTCGCCGGCCGCAAGAATGGCCTTGCGGGCAGTTCCGTTTTCTAGCCAAAAATTGGCGAGCTTCGCCGCCGTCGTCGTCTTGCCGACGCCGTTGACGCCCAGGAGCATCACCACGTTGAGCCCTCCGGGCATCAACGCCAGCGACGCCGGTCGGGCATAGGCCGAAAGGAGTCCCTTGAGGACGCGCCTGGCGTCGTCGCCGCTCCTGGCTCCTGACTTGGCGCAGGCGACCTTGAGTTCCGCGACCACCGATTCCGCGAAGGCCGCTCC
>PGXR01000026.1 GCA_002839245.1 Spirochaetae bacterium HGW-Spirochaetae-7
GTAGCCTTTCGGGAGTAGCAGCAATCGCTGCTGGCGGATACCATACTGTCGTGATGAAGAGCGACGGTATGGTATGGACATGGGGTTACAACGGCGATGGACAACTGGGTGATGATACTACTGCAGAACGTCACACCCCGGTACATGTTAGCAGTCTTTCGGGAGCAACATCAATCGCTGCCGGTCAATACCATACTGTAGCGCTGCGGAGCGATGGCACAATCTGGACATGGGGTTACAACAGCAATGGCCAGCTGGGTGATGGTACCACCACAAGCCAAACAACCCCCGGACAGGTTAGCGATCTTTCGGGAGTAACATTAATCACTGCCGGATATTTCCATACCATAGCACTGAAGAGCAATGAGACGGTCTGGGCATGGGGTTCCAACAGCTCAGGCCAACTTGGTGATGGTACCACTACAGAGCGCCGCACCCCAGTGCAGGTTAGCGATCTTTCGGGAGTAGCCTCAATCGCTGCCGGTCAATACCATACCGTAGCGCTGAGGAGCGATGGCACA
Organism: Spirochaetae bacterium HGW-Spirochaetae-7; assembly: GCA_002839245.1. GTDB lineage: Bacteria > Spirochaetota > Spirochaetia > Treponematales > UBA12059 > SZUA-370. The sequence goes on from PGXR01000026.1 coordinate 522, forward strand.
ATCTGGACATGGGGTTACAACTTCAATGGTCAACTGGGTGATGGTACCACCATAGCGCGTCACACCCCGGTACAGGTTAGCGATCTTTCGGGAGTAGCATCAATCGCTGCCGGCTCTACCCATACCGTGGCACTGAAGAGCGATGGCACGGTATGGACATGGGGTCGAAACAGTTCTGGTCAACTTGGTGATGGTACCACTACAGAGCGCCACACTCCAGTACAGGTTAGCGGTCTTTCGGAAGTAGCATCAATCGCAGCCGGCTCTTACCATACAATAGCAATGAAGAGCGACGGTACGGTCTGGGCATGGGGATCCAACGGCTCAGGCCAACTGGGTGATGGTACTACGATAGACTATCTCACTGCGATACAGGTTAGCAGCCTTTCAGAAGTCGAATCAATCGCCGTCGGCGGAGACCATACCTTAGCGCTGACGAGCAACGGTACGGTATGGACTTGGGGGTGCAACCGCTTTGGCCAACTGGGTGATGGTACCACAACAGATCGTCACGCCCCGGTACAGGTTATCGATCTTTCAGGAGTAGCATTAATCGCTGCCGGCGGATCCCATACCTTAGCGCTGAAGAACGACGGCACGGTCTGGACTTGGGGTTATAACGTCTATGGCGAACTGGGTGATGGTACCAATACAGAGCGCCACAGCCCGGTACAGGTTAGCGGTCTTTCGGGAGTAGCATCAATAAATGCCGGCTATTACCATACAATAGCAAGGAAGAGCGACGGTACGGTCTGGGCATGGGGTGCAAACGGCTCAGGTCAACTGGGTGATGGTACCATTACATACTCTAATACCCCAATATTGTCAGGTGGACCATTACTGTTATGGTAGCAAAACAGTTAGGATTTTTCTGGGAAATATTGGAAATGAAAATAGAGAAGTATTTTAAGATTCGATTATAATTATGGCATATTTAGTTAAATTAAAATTATTTGTTGCAGATGCTCGATTACTTGCGAATCTGCAAAAAGGATTAGGGTTTTATTGGATCCTTCATAGGCAATCTTCCTATGTGCAATATCGATTATAAGCACCATATAAAGATGCAGATTCAGGTAATGCTCCATTCATCACAATCTGGAAAACGGATAACGCAGGTTCTTCCAACGATTACCAGATAACCATTCCGACAAACGGAACAGGATACGACTATTCAGTCGATTGATGTTACGTCAAAATTACATAATATATTACCTGGGGAGATATTAAATGGCAGAGCATGGAATGGGCATTTTTTGAATGCAAGAACCTGATTTTAAACACCGCCTCCAATCCCGATTTTTCTCAGCTTACATCCCTGGATTCCATGTTTCGAGGCGCATCGGCTTTCCAGGGATGTTCAATTGGAAACTGGGATGTCTCCACGGTTACCGATATGACGGCCATGTTTTATGGAGCTACCCATTTCAACGGGAATATAAGTAATTGGGATGTTTCTTCAGTTAAATATATGGGGCGTATGTTTCAGGATACCTATGATTTTAATCAGAATATCGGTGGCTGGAATGTTTCCCAGGTAATTGAAATGTACAGCATGTTTCAAGGCATGGAATTCTTAAATCAGAACCTGAACTCCTGGAATGTTGGCACTGTAGAAAATATGTGGCAGATGTTTACCGATGCCCTTTCTTTTGATGGAAACATTACCAGCTGGAATGTATCGAAAGTAACCACCATGTATCGAATGTTTTGCGGTGCTATAGCCTGCAGGCAAAACCTGAGTGGCTGGGATGTTTCCAGTGTGATAGACCATACTGATTTTTCGGTTAATTCTGAAGTATAACAGGGCCAGTGTGGTAATAGACTAAGGATGTTTCCCGCCTCCTCCTCGTTCCACTCCTTTACAAGCACTGGGCAGAGGCTGACCACGTCATTACCTGCCATGCACTAGCGCCAGGCTCAGGGAAATCAGGAGCTTGTTCGATTGTGCCATGCCGTCACTCCCCGCATCACAGGATGATCGTTCGATCAGCACTGTACAGGGGCATGTGATGACTCTGTGAGGGATCGCGGAAAAAAACCTGTTTAATATGGGTTCAAGGATATCACCCACCAAGTACCCGGTAGCTACCGAGTTCCACTCCTGCGATGGACTTGACGTTTCGTGTATTCGTGCGGTAAGTTAACGGTGTTCACGTTAACACTGTTAACTGAATCGTTTAGAAGGAGAGCCATGGAGCACAACAGCAAAAAGTCCGGGGTCGGCCTGGAAGATCCGCCTATCGAAGTGCGGCCCGCGTCAGTACAAGGAACCGCCGAGCGCATCCTCGAGGCCGCGTCCGGTCTGCTGTGCTCCGACGGTTACGCCGCGCTGTCGATGCGGAAGGTGGCGGCGAAGGTGGGGCTTTCCCAGGCGGCGATATACAGGCATTTCACCGGAAAGGACGAGCTGGTAAGCGAGATAGTGGAGCGCGGCTACGGGCTGCTGCGTGCCGGCGTGGAGGGCCTGGACGATCACCGATCTGACCCTTCGGCGCTCCTGGCCGCCGGCATCAGGGCCTACGTCGATTTCGCGGGCGGGAACGCGAGCCTGTTCAAGGCGGTGATGCTCCAGGATATCGGGCCGAGCCGGGAACGGGTGGACGCGTTCTCGCCAGGAGTGGAACGACGGCGGAAAACCTTCGAGACGCTGGTCGCTCTGGTTCGCAGGGGCGTGGCCGAGGGTGTCTTCGAGCCATGCGACGCCGAGGTGACCGCCCAGGCGGTGTGGGCCGCGATGTTCGGCCTGGCGTCGCGCATGGCGATAGAGCCCGGAGAGGAGGCGGTCGCTGCGCGACGGCACGATATCGTAGAACGGGAGATAGAGATACTGGTCCGCGGCTTGCGCGGAAGAAAAGGGAGCAATAATGAAAACGAGTGATATTCAGAAGAAGGCATCAGGACCCGGCGCGGGGCGGCCGGGTCGCCTGTATCAAAGTGGAGATTCTGCGGGCGCCAAGGGCCTGGGCATTGATGCCAGGCGGGCCTCGTCACTGCGAAGCGCGAGGTTTCTTGCCATATTGATTTTTGTCGGCGCGGCCATTGCGGCTCTGGGCGGGCTGGTCCTCATGGATCCCGAAGGCTACGGGCTCGGGTCGGCGCCCGGAACCGGTATCCTGCAAACCGCCGGGACGTCCGCCAGCGCTCCTGCTTTCTCGAGCCTGTTCGGGTATCGGGTCGTCCTCGACGGCCAGGGGCTGTACCGGCGGGACTCCGTGTCGGCGGCCGCGCAGGAGCGGGCGCAGGACCTGGTTACGCTCGTCTTCGGCCTGCCGTTGCTCGCGGCCGGATTCTTCCTGTCAGGACGGGATGGGCGCAGTGGCCGCGGCATGAGTGGCGACCTGGGCGCTTACGGCGGCAGGCTGCTGCTCTCGGGCGGCCTGGGATACTTCATGTATTGCTATGGAATGATGGCCGTCGGCACGACGTACAACGAGTTCTTCCTGCTGTACGTCGCGCTGTTCGCGATGTCGCTGTATGGGCTTGTCCTGTCGGTGTACGCAATCGACGCGGACAGATTGGCTTCCATCTGCGAGCGACGATACCCGAGGCGGTCCGCCATATCGCTCTGCGTCGCGGTCGCGCTGTTCCTGGGGCTCGCGTGGCTGGGTAGGATCTTGCAGCCGCTGATAGCCGGCGACGGTGCGCCCGGGGACATCGACGCGGCCTCGACGCTGTTCGTGCAGGCCTTCGATCTCGGCATCCTCGTACCGGCGGCCGCCCTGTCGGCCTTCTGGCTCATCCGCAGGGATCCGAGGGGCTATATTGCTGGCAGCGTGCTCCTGGTCAAAGGCGCGGCCGAGGGCCTGGCCGTCGCGGCGATGGGCTTCAACATGCTCCGCGTCGGAGTAACCGAGTCGCTGCCTATGATCCTGTGTTTTCTCGCGCTCGCGCTCTGCGCCATCATCATAGGCGCCAGGGCTATAGCCAGCGCTGGGCTTGGAGTAGGGCGGCAAGCTAGGATGTATGATGGTACAAAGCTTTCGACGAAAAAAGGATCAATATGAGGAAAAGGGCAGCTGAATTGATACTTGTATTCCTGATGATTGTGCAATCTTTGGGAAGCCTGTTGTTTCCAGTGTATTTGGATACAGGCTGGGTCAAAGAGACATGGTTTGGAAATGACCTTGTCACCCTGCTGCTTGTCTGTCCTATATACCTGGGCGGCATAGTATCGAGAAGGAAAATATTCCATTTGTTACGCATGGGATGCTTGGGATATGTCATCTACAACTACGCCTTTTACCTGTTGGGAACCGAGCTCAACAAGCTATTCCCCTTGTATGTTGCCATAATCAGCATTGCACTTGTCGCGTTTATGAGGCTGTTCAACAATGAAGAAGAAAGTAAAAATGCGTATGACTACTTTGACATGTCGAAAAGCTATTTTGTGCCCGGCTTGATTTTCATTTGTATTGGATCTGGGCTAGGGGCTGTGTGGCTAGGATTTTGGGCGTCGTATTCCTTTTTTGGAGGCAAATTGCCTATTGATCATTCTGCATTCAGGTTGGTCGCCACGCTTGACCTGGTAATAATCGTAAATGCCATGGTAATGGCCGGAGTGGAATTGATCAGGAAAAGGAAAACAGGATTTGTGCTTGGAACGATCATTGGAATCCAGGGATTCTTCTATTTATTGATATTGACTCTGAATTCGTTCATCCTGTCCTGCAAGAGCAACTCTTTTCCCGGGGAAATTCCGATATGGGGGACGCTGTTCATTTTCGAAACGGCTGGAATAGTATCATTGCTTATACATGGGAAAAAGGGAAGAACTCAATTGATCTCCCACGCCTGATCTGCCTTTTTCAATATATTCCTTCCTTTTTAGCTCAAGGCAACCAGCGCGCCAGCTCCATTTCTCGGGGCTGGGGCGCCGGTCAAGAAGTGCTGGCGAGATCGTGTCGGCTATGATGATGCGGTTTTCTTCGCGAATTCAGCCGCCGACTCCAGCTCCTTCGCGTTCGGGTGCCCCATGTTGAAAAGCGCGAAGCGGCCCAGGCAGAAGAAGCTGTCCGGGACGACCTCGATTCCACGGGCCTCCAGGAGTCGCCGCATCATCGCGATGGCCTCGCTCTGTATGAAGCCGGTGGAGAAGAGCGCGACCTTCCTTGCGCCGGCAGGGTCCAGGCCCGCGATGAAGGCCTTGACCGCCGCGTGCAGGCCATGGTCGTGCGTGGCATAGACGGCAGCGCCGAGGAAGAGCAGGTCGGCCGGCCCTGCAGGGTACTCGTCGATGCCGGTCGCCGCGCATCCGAGCGCCCTGGCCATGGCCTCGGCCACTTTCCTCGTGTTGCCGGTGGCTGAATAATACGCTACCCGTACGTTCATCGTTTCGTTCCTTTTTTCAGGGCGTTCTCTATCGCCTTGAGTATGGTCAGGCTGGAATGCGTGGCTCCCGAAACCGTGTCGACGCCGAGCGACTGCGCCTCGACGACCCGCGGGACGATGGCCTCGGCGGGCTTTCCCTGGCCGTTGAAATGTTTCAGGATTTCAATCGACGCGATACGGCCACCGGAGACGGTTGCGCGGACGCGCACGGAGACGGGCAGGAGGAAGGCCTTGCCCTCGTAGGCCCCGTCGGCGACGCCCTGGACGGCGAAAGCCTGCGTCGATGCGCGGAACCGCGGGTACGAGGCTTCGGTCAGGAGGGGCAGGACCTTGCCGAGGATCACCATGACGGCGAGTAAAACTATGATGATGACGATCGGTTTCCTGAGTCTCATTGGTTCTCCTGCAGCGCTGTGTCGAAATCGCAACGAGTATATGCCGTAGTTCGGGATAGGGCTATCGTTTTTCGCCGTTTCCTGCTGGTCAGCGTCGAAAGGGCAGACCCCGGAAGCACTATACGCCCGTTAAGCCCCTTGCCTTGGCTGTCGGGGCGGCGCTATCCTAGAGCACACTATGGACAAGCTGATAGTTAAAGGCGCGCGCGAAAACAACCTGAAGAACATCGACGTCGAGCTCCCCAGGGACAAGCTGATAGTCGTCTCCGGCCTCTCGGGCTCGGGCAAGAGTTCGCTGGCATTCGACACCATCTTCGCGGAGGGGCAGCGCCGCTACGTCGAGTCGCTGTCGGCCTATGCCAGGCAGTTCCTGGGGCAGATGAAGAAGCCCGACGTCGACTATATCGAGGGTCTGTCCCCGGCCATCTCCATCGAGCAGAAGACGACGCACCGCAACCCGCGATCGACGGTCGGCACGGTGACCGAGATATACGATTACTACCGGCTCCTCTTCGCGAGGGTAGGCACTCCCCATTGCCCCAAGTGCGGCCGCGAGATTCGAGAGCAGGGCATCGACCAGATCCTGGACACCATCATGTCCTGGAAGGCGGGCACCAAGCTGCAGGTGCTGGCGCCTGTCGTTCGGGGCAAGAAGGGCGAGCACCAGAAGATACTCGAGGATGCGGCCAAGCAGGGTTTCGTGCGGGCGCGCGTCAACGGCGAAATCCTGTCGCTCGACGGGGAGCTTTCACTCGACAAGCAGAAGAAGCACTCGATAGAGATAGTCGTCGACAGGCTCAAGCTGTCGGAGGACGGCAGGCGCCGTCTGGCCGAAGCCGTCGAGGCGGCGCTCAGGATAGCCGACGGCATCGTAATCGTCACCAGGGAGGATGGTGACAGGCAGGTCGACGAGTTTTTCAGCCAGCGCGGAGCCTGCCCTGAATGCAACGTGAGTCTCCCGGAGCTCGAGCCGCGGCTTTTTTCGTTCAACACCCCGCACGGCGCATGCCCCACCTGCACCGGACTGGGGATCAAGCTTGAGTTCGACCCGGACCTGGTTATACCGGACCGCTCGCTGTCGTTCAACGAAGGCGGTTGCGTGCCGTACAATCCCGACGCGGCCTGGTACCGCTCACGCTTCGAGGCCCTCGCAAAGCACTACAAGTTCAGCCTCGACACCCCGTTCGGTGACCTGCCCGCAAAGGCGATGAGGGCCATCCTCTACGGCGGCGACGAGGCGATCAAGGTTCGCTACGACAACGCCAAGGGAACCGGCCACTTCGAGTACGAATCAGCCTTCCCCGGCATCCTCTCCGAACTCAAGCGACGGTACATAGAGACGCAGAGCGACGGCATCAAGGACTGGCTCGAGAAGTTCATGAGCGAGAAACACTGCGACACCTGCGACGGCAAGCGCCTCAGACCCGAGGCGCTTGCCGTGACCATAGGCGGCGTGAACATCCACGACTTGTCCGCGAGGTCGGTGGAGGAATCGATACGCTTTTTCGAGACCGTGGCGCTGACCGATACCCAGAAGCAGATTTCCAGGCAGGTCTTCAAGGAAATTACCGCCAGGCTGTCGTTTCTGCAGAACGTCGGCCTCGAATACCTGACGCTCGAACGCAAGGCAGGCACGCTGTCGGGAGGCGAGGCGCAGCGTATCAGGCTGGCCACGCAGATAGGCTCGAGCCTCGTCGGGGTGCTGTACATCCTCGACGAGCCGTCTATAGGCCTTCACCAGCGCGACAACCAGCGCTTGATCGACACGTTGCTCTACCTGCGGGACATCGGCAACACACTGATCGTCGTCGAGCACGACGAGCAGACCCTGCGCACCGCCGACTGGATTGTGGACCTTGGCCCGGGCGCCGGAGTCCATGGCGGGCATGTCGTGGCTTCGGGCACGCCTGCCGACGTGATGAAGAACAAGAAAAGCATCACCGGCAGGTACCTCGCCGGCGAGCTGTCCATAGACGTGCCAGCGCATCGAAGGGCCGGCAACGGCCACTCGATCACGATGCACGGTTGCCGCGAACACAACCTCAAGGGCATCGATGTGACGATACCGCTGGGCGTCTTTACCTGCATCACCGGCGTCTCGGGCTCGGGCAAGAGTACGCTGCTGACCGACCTGCTCTATCCTGCCATCTCCAACCGCATCACCAGGACTGTCCAGCAGGAGGGCGATTTCGACAGCATCGAAGGGCTCGGCGCCATAGACAAGATCATCAACATCGACCAGAGCGCCATAGGGCGCACCCCCCGCTCGAACCCGGCTACCTATGTCGGCGTCTTCACGCCCATCCGCGACCTGTTCTCGACTCTGCCCGAATCAAAGGCGCGGGGCTACAAGCCGGGCCGCTTCAGCTTCAACGTCAGGGGCGGTCGCTGCGAGCACTGCCAGGGCGACGGCCAGATCAGGATAGAGATGCAGTTCCTGCCCGACGTGTACATCACCTGCGACGTCTGCCACGGCAAGCGCTTCAACAACGACACGCTCGAGGTGCGCTTCAAGGGAAAGAACATCGCCGACATACTCGACATGACGATAGAGGAGGCCGCCTCGTTCTTCGAACGGGTTCCGCAGGTCTCCCACCGGCTCAACACCCTGCTGTCGGTGGGACTAGGCTACATCAAGCTGGGGCAGTCGGCACTGACGCTTTCGGGAGGCGAGGCCCAGCGCATCAAGCTGGCTTTCGAACTAGCCAAGCGGCCGACCGGCAGGACGCTGTACTTCATGGACGAGCCGACGACGGGCCTGCATTTCGCCGACGTCAAGCAACTGATGGAGACTATCCAGCGCCTGGTAGAAACGGGCAACTCCATCGTGATGATCGAGCACAACCTCGACGTGATAAAACAAGCCGACTGGGTAATCGACCTCGGTCCCGAAGGCGGCACCCGCGGAGGCCAGGTCGTCGCGCAGGGCATTCCCGAAGCGATCGCCAAGGTCAAGGGATCGTGGACCGGCAAATACCTGAAGGAAGCCCTGAAGGGGATGGGGAAGTGATCAGTGGTTCAGTGGTTGAGTGATCAGTAATCAGTGATCAGTAATCAGTGATCAGTAATCAGTAATCAGTAATCAGTAATCAGTGATCAGTGATCAGTGATCAGTGATCAGTGGAAGCTCGGGGGGCAGCGCTTGCGCCGGGTCGCCCTCCCGGCCCGTCGATGACCTGCGAGCGTCAGCGAGTCAGGTCGCCCCCCCCGGCCGTCGATGACCTGCGAGCGTCAGCGAGTCAGGTCGAACGACGGCCCGCAATCGCGGCCCTTGGGTCCGCGATTGCGGGGTTTACCGCGTACGCTTTTCGCTCTATCATGCATGGTCGTATGCCGACCCGACACTTTCGCGCCGCCCGTATCCTGGCGCTGTCAGCTTTCATGCTCTCACTGGTCGGCATAGCCCCGGCGACAGCGCAGGAGGAGAACCCCGCGCCTTCGGCTGATGCAAGCGCCGAACCCGACCTCGTGCTTGCAACCATGGCGCTCGACATAGCCACCTCCGACTGGTATGCCCTCGTCGACTGGGTGCGGCGGCTCGGGCTGTCCGACTCGGGCAGCGCTGAAGAATTGCGGAGCAGGCTGTATGCCCACTTCGGCATACAGCCTCCCGCTCCCGCCGGCGAATCGAAAAAGACCATTACCATAGTGTCCGCGGACCGTACGGAGTACCTGAACGCCACCGATGACGGCGAGTCGACGGTGCATTTTACCGGTCGGGTGTCGATATCGGTAAAGGACGACGACACGGGCGAAACCCTGACGATCGACGCTGACGAGGTCCTCGTCAACCGCGATGCCAACATCCTGTCGGCCCGAGGCGACATCGTCTTCGAGAGGAAACGCGCCAACGGCACGGACTGGTTCATGGGGGAGTCCCTCGAGCTGGACATGGACGACTGGAGCGGCGTCTTCCTCGACGGCGAGAGCAGGCAAGGGTCGTCATCCGGCGATGCAGCGTCATCGGCAGCTGCCTCGGCGTCCGGGGCGACGGATACGTTATTCTTCAGGGCAGACGACATCGTCAAGCGCGGCGCGGACGTGCTCGTCTTCAAGGACGGCGTCGTCAGCTCCTGCGACGACGCTCACCCCCATTATTCGATACGCGCCTCCAAGATCTGGATACTCGGCGGCAACGAGTGGGCGATGCTCAACGCCACGCTGTCGGTGGGCGAGATACCGCTGCTGTACCTCCCGTTCTTCTATTATCCGGGCGAGGAGATAGTCTTCCATCCTGTCATCGGATACGACGCGCGCTTCGGCCGTTACGTGCAGACTACGACCTACCTGCTCGGCGAGAAGGCTCCGAAGAAACAGGACATCAGCCTCCTCAGGCTCACCGACGGCACGAACGCCTACGAGAGGAAAGTGGACGGAGTCTTCCTCCGGACGACGAGGGAAAAGAAACAGGGCCAGGCGACGGATTTCGTCAAGGTCATCGTCGACCTCTACTCCAATCTTGGCGGTTTCGCCGCGGTCGAGACCAAGGCATCCGCGTTCGGCCCGTTCAAGTCCGTCACCGGCTTCGCCGGAATCGGGCTGACCCGCTCCGTATTCCTTTCATCAGACGGGTCGACGTATACGCCGTTCGTCGCCGCAGGAGACTATGCGAGCGTCTGGAACCCGGTCGATCTGTTCGGACTGGAACTGCCCTTCCGCTTCGGTTTCGACTTCGGCTCGAGCGTCGACCTCGGGCCGCTCAGAATGTCGTTCGCCTTGCCCTTCTACAGCGACGCCTACTACAACCGTGACTTCAAGGACCGCAGCGAGGACATGAACTGGCTCCAGTTCCTCGACCAGGCGACGGACGATACGGTGATAGCGAAGATTACATCGTTCACCGATTCGGTCAGCCTGTCGGGCAGCGTGCCGGCCGCTTCGTTGCCGCCATGGATCTCCTCGGTATCGCTCGGCAGGTTCATTTCGTCGCTGGCGTGGTCGTCGGTTCCAAAGGAAAAGCCGTTACCGATATCATCAAACGAGCGGATCAGGTTCGACTTCGATCCGACGAACGAGTTCTTCGTGCCCTACGAGTGGACTCTCCTCGATGCCTCCGTCAGCCTCTCGGGCACGCTGTACAGGTATCCCTTGCGGGATCCGGTCTCCGCCTCGGCTTTACGCGCCAGACCCCCGGAAGGTCCCGCGGGGGAGCCGGGCACCGCTGCGGAAAAAGTCCGCGATGCCATTGACGCGGCGCTTGGCGGGCTTCCCGCCCTCGAGACGCCGTGGGCCGCGTCGGAGAAGCCAGCGGCCGTTACGACGGATTCGTTGCCCGGTTTCTCGGCGCCGGCCATCGCCTCGCCGGAGACACAAACCGACAGGACGCCACTGTCGGCTTCGCTTTCGTGGTCGCTGGGCCCGACTTTCACCTGGAAGCGCCGCTTCCTGACGAGCGCGTGGACGGGAACGGAACCTTCCGCGGTCGATTGGGCGGCGCTGTACGAGACGCGGACGGTCAGGAACGCCGGCACCCTCTCGCTGTCCGGGGCGCTGTACGACGGCCTCCTGGGCCTGTCCGCCAGCCTGTCAGCCTCCTCCCAGTACCAGGACAGGCCCAGGGTGATAGACAACCTGACGTACGCGAGCGAGTCCCTGCTGGCCACCTGGGCCAGGCAGGACGCCCAGTACCGCAACGACAAGGTTTCGGCGACCATAAAGCTCTCGAGCTCGCCGTTCCAGGATTCCTGGCTGTGGTCGCCGACAAGCATCAGCTACAGCCTGTCGTCGCTGCTGTACGAATATGCCTTCGAGTCGATGGACCCCTTCTACCTCACCGATCCTTCGAAGGCCTCCTACGGCAGCGCCTGGGCCGACTGGACCGACGATACCGTCAGCGCCCACGCCCTGTCGCTCGTCCTCGGACTCAAGCCCTGGGGCTACGCCCAGACGCTCACCCTCGTGGCCGACCTCCCGCCCATCCTCGAAGGGTACTCGGGTACCGTCAGCCTCAGGTCGTCGTGGGCCACGCTGACCGTCGGTACGGCATATTCGGTGCCGCAGCCCGGAGCCGAGTTCGCGTGGGATCCGCTGAGCGCCAGCCTCACACTGGGCGCATCGCCTGGCCCGACGCTGACCAGCTCCTTTGCCTGGAGCATCGAGTCGAGCGGCCCGACGTCGATGACGGGCAGCGTGGCCTGGAAGGGGCTTACGGCATCGCTGAGCGCCAGGGAGGCCATCGCGTACAGGCTCAAGAACGTCACCGGCTGGGAAGCGATCGGCTCCGTCGCCGTATTCAGGGTTAATTCGGCCCAGCTGGCCTTCGTCAACAGCTGGAAGCCGCCTCCGGCATGGCGGCGGCGCATAGCCTGGAGCATCGACGTCAACGCCAGCGCCCAGCAGAGCTTCCTGCGCTTCACCGACTCGTACCTGAACCTGGTATTGGGCCTGACCTTCAAGGTGCACCAGTTTCTCGACATCACCTTCTCCTCGACATCAAGGAATTCGTCGCTGTGGCGTTACTATCCCGGCCTGTTCGACATCCCGGTGCCTATCGAGCCGGTGAACCCCTTCGTCGACCTGTACAAATCGTTCAACTTTTTCGATCCGAGCGGCGCGGACCGGCGGGAGTCGCTGTTCAAGCTCAAGGCGCTGTCCGCCACCGCCACGCATTACCTGCATGACTGGGACCTGGCGATGACGTTCTCCGCATTGCCCGTGCTTGACGGGGCCGAGTACATCTTCAAGCCCAGCTTCTCCGTTTCGCTCGCGTGGCGCTCCGTCTCCCAGATCAAGTCGGTCTACAAACGGGACGGCGAGACGGTTTCCTGGAAATGACCAGCACCCCGCCGGCCTTCCTTGATTTTTTCCCATGGCGACTATAGGATGGTCAGACGTGATCCCGACCGAGGCTGTAGGCATCGCCCTGGACGATACGAGGCTCCTTGCCGACGTCTGCGGCGTCAACGATTACAATCTTCGCGTTTTCGAGCGTCTTCTGGGCGTCAGCGTATTCGTGCGCGGCAACGAGATCATCCTTGAATCCACCGATGCCTGCATCAGGGACCTCTTCACCTCGATGATATCCCAGCTGCTCGAAGCCATCGGCGAGGGCATGCCGGCGTCTCCCGACCTCATCACGGCTATACACGCGAGCTTGACTCCCGAAGGAGTCCCCTCCAGCCAGGCTCCCGGCGAGCGATCGTGCGCCGACCGCTTCAGGGAAGCCGCGATCCAGGTTCCCGGAGCCTTTTCCAAGGTCTATCCCCGCACCGCCAACCAGGCCCTCTACCTGCGCGGGCTTTCGACCCACGACATAAGCATCGCCATCGGCCCGGCGGGAACCGGCAAGACATATCTGGCGGTAGCCTGGGCGCTCAGGGAAATACTGTCCAAGGCCAGGCGCAAGCTCGTGCTGACGCGCCCCGTGGTCGAGGCCGGGGAGAGCTTGGGCTTCCTGCCGGGCGATCTCGGCCAGAAGATCAGCCCCTACCTGCGTCCCCTGTACGACGCGATGGAAGCCCTGGTGCCCTTCGACGTCGTCCGCAGGCTGGAGGACAACCATACCATCGAGATAGCGCCGCTCGCCTACATGCGCGGCCGGAGCCTCAACAATTGCGTCGTCATCCTCGACGAAGCCCAGAACACCACGAAGGAGCAGATGAAGATGTTTCTCACGAGGCTCGGCGAAGGCTCGGTGGCAGTGATCACCGGCGACGTGACGCAGATAGACCTGCCAAGGAAGTCCGAGTCCGGCCTGGTCCACGCGCTGTCCGTGCTTTCGGGCATAGACGAGATCTTCGTCTGCCGCATGGACGGCAGGGACGTCGTGCGCAATCCCCTCGTAAGGAAGATCATCGAAGCCTATGAGTCCGAATTCTGAACGCTATCCGTCGATCATGCGTCTGAGGCTGGCGTTTCGGGACGCCGGCAAGCGCCGCCGCTTCGGCGCCGTCGCCATCGCCGTAGCGCTGTGCTACGCGGCGTTCATCGGCTTTGGCGCCGTGTCGGGTACGGCCGGCCTGAACGGCTACGAGGTCGGCAAGGTGGCGGACCGCGACATAGTCGCGGAGAGGGATATCGTCTACGTCGACGCCAAGGCGACCAGGATACGCGTCGATGCCGAGCGCCGGCTCGTTCCCGCTGTCTTCTCCATTGACGACTCCGTCGGAAAATCCGCGGTGGAAGCGATCATTGCATTCAGGAAAGGTTTCCTCGATCTGGCGTCGGGAACGAAGACCGGTGACGAACTTGCGCTCAGGCTCCGTGGGCGATTCCCCGATCTGGGAGCCTCGGACCTGCCTGGTCGCCTTGCCGACTATCCCGCCCCCGGGAACGCCATCGAGCAGGCAAGGTTCGTGCTCGAAGCGCTGATGCACCGCGGCGTCTTTGCCATCCCCGATTCGGGACTGGAAGATTACAATCCCGAGAGCATAGAACTCCGCCGCTGGACCGACGGGCCGCTCGTCTACGAACAGGTACCGATTGAAAAGGCAACCACGCAGAGGCGCGTCAAGGCAGCCGCGAACGAACTGGCCAAGTCGCTGAAGCTGTCGGCGACCATGACGACGCTGGCTGCCGATACGGCTGCCGCCTTCACCCATGAAAACGCCTTCTTCGATTCCGAGCAAAGCCGCCGCCGGCTGGAGGCTGCCGTCTCGAGGGTCGACCCGGTCATGCGCAAGATAGCAAAGGGCGACAAGGTCATCCGGCAAGGCTTCATAGTAACGGCCGAAGATATTGAGAGGCTGGCCGCGATGCGCGGCCCCGGTTCGCGTCTCGACGCGCTATACATGCTCGGCGGGCTCATCATGCTGGTGATCCTTTCGGTCGGAGCCGTGTCGATTCTGGGCCGGGCCGATACGGGCATCAAGCCGGAAGGGCCAACCTTTCCGTTCGTGGTGGTCATGGCGGCCGGGGATTTCGTGTTCGCGTCGGCCCTGCAGGCATTCCTGCCCGCCACGATGGACGCGCAGTTCGAAGCCTTCCTGCCCATGGCGCTCCTTTCGATGCTCGCTGCAATCCTTGTCGGCGAGCGGTTCGCCCTGCTGTTCACCGTCCTGCTGTCGGCCAGCCTTCTGCTCGTTACCGGTTTCGACGCGTTCGCGCCTGCCCAGGCCACCCTTTCCGGAATTGCCGGCATAGTCCTCGTCAGGCGGGCGGAAAAGCGCATCGACCTGGTGCGCGCCGGAACGCAGCTCGCGCTTGTCCGATTCATTTTCGGCTTCGCGCTGGCCGCGCTCGCGGACCGGGGTTTCATCGGCTCGTTCGGTACCGGCTTCTGGTCGGCGATAAACGGTTTCATGTGCGGCGTCCTGGCGCTGGCCTTCCTGCCTGTCCTCGAGCAGGCGCTCAACGTGCCGACCGTCTTCAGGCTGCAGGAGCTGTCCGACCTCAACGCGCCGGCGCTCAAGCAGCTGCTGTCAGTCGCCCCCGGCACCTACAGCCACTCGGTCACCGTAGCCCATCTCGCAGAATCGGCGTGCAGGGAGATAGGCGCCGATGCCTTGCTCGCCCGCGTCGGCGCGTACTACCACGACATCGGCAAGATCGAGAAGCCCGAGTATTTCATCGAGAACCAGTCCGGCTACAACAAGCATGACGACATCAACCCGAGATTGTCAGCTACGGTACTCAGGGGGCACGTGAAATTCGGCCTGGAGCGGGCCGACGCGCTGAGGCTGCCAGACAGCGTCAAGGCGATCATCGCCGAGCACCACGGCACGACGCTCATAAGCTATTTCTACGCGCAGGCCCAGAAGGAAGAGCGCGATACCAGTTCGGAGGATTACCGCTATCCCGGTCCGCTGCCCTCGAGCAGGGAAGCCGCCGTCGTGATGCTCGCGGACTGCGTCGAGGCGGCGTCCAGGACGCTGAAGCGACCGACCGTTTCGAAGCTCGACCAGTTCGTCAAGGAGATGGTCATGGGCAGGTACGAAACCGGCCAGCTCGTCAAGTCGAAGCTGACCTTCAGCGACCTGGAACTGATCAAGAACTCGTTCTCGCGCATCCTCGCCGGCCATTTCCATTCCAGGATAGAGTATCCCAAGACCAGGGAGCAGGCGTGAACTCGGTTGCCATCGACTGGCGCGACATCCCCGAACCTGCATGGCTCGATCGGGCGGCCGCGTTCGCGACCAAGGTCGTGGATGCCGCTTGCCTGGACGGGTGGGACCTCTCCATACTCCTCTGCGGCGAGGAGTTCATGGCTGGCCTCAATCGCGAGTACAGGGGCAAGGAAGGATCGACCGACGTACTGTCCTTCGAGTTAGGCGATTGGGTTGATGGCGAAAACGGACGTCGCTATATGGCGGGAGACGTGGTACTATGTTTCGACGTGCTGGCGCGGAACGCCGCCTCATTCGGGGTGTCCGAGGACGAGGAACTCAGGCGGCTGATCATCCATGGCGTGTTGCACCTTGCCGGCATGGATCATGAATCGAACAGTCCCGACGAGCCGATGCTCGCCAGGCAGGAGTACCTGCTCGGGTTACTGGCGGAGGAAAAGATATTTTGAAGACGAGCGGAATCATCGCAAAAATCGTGAAGGCCCTGCGGCCACGTTCCGAGGACGAGGAAGAAGAGGCTGACGAAGCCAATACCGAGCGCCGCGAGATGATCAGGGGAATCCAGGAACTTTCCGAGACGACCGTCAAGGAGGTCATGGTTCCGAGGATCGATACGGTCTTTATCCCCATAGACGCGAACCGGGAAGGGTTGCTCGAGGCGGCGACAAGTTGCGGCCACTCGAGGATCCCGGTGTACCGCGAGACCATCGACGACGTCGTCGGCGTCCTTTACGTCAAGGATCTCCTTCTGTCCATCGCGAAGCAGGACGGCATCGACCTGGCCTCGATGATACGCAAGCCGTACTTCGTTCCCGAATCAAAGCGCATCGATTCCCTGCTCCGCGAGTTCAAGCGTCGGCATGTCCATATAGCCATCGCCATCGACGAGTATGGCGGCGTCTCCGGCATCGTCTGCATGGAAGACATAATAGAGGAGATTGTCGGCGACATCCAGGACGAGTTCGACAACGAACGCGAGGACATAGTCGCCATTGGCGATACCGCCTGGCTGTGCGACGCGCGCGTCAACCTCGAGGACCTGAACGAAGAACTTGACCTTGGCCTGCCGGTCGAGGGATTCGATACCCTGGGCGGCTTCGTCTTCGACCTGTTCGGCAAGATTCCGGCGCGGTACGAGAAAGTGAGCTGGCGAAGCTTCGACTTCGTCATACAGGAAATGGACGGACACCGCATCGGTGCCGTCAAGATCCTGAGGCGGCCGGAGGCTCCCCAGGAGCCGTGACGGGGAGTGCCGCCTCGATCCGTGCCGCCGTCGTCGCGTCTCTCATTTCAGCGGTCCTTGTCTTGGCCGTATCGGCGCAGGGAACGGTACGGGGCTCCAGGCCCGCCGACGCCAGGGAACTGCGGGAGATGGACCACGCGATCACTGTCGGGTCGGAACGGGCGGCCGATCTCGTGGCCAAGATGCTGGCC
>PGXR01000297.1 GCA_002839245.1 Spirochaetae bacterium HGW-Spirochaetae-7
ACGGCGGAATCGGCGGCCTCAGGCGCCCACGTCGGCGCGCTCCCCGATCCGCTGTACCGGCTGAGGGCCGATCCCTACAACGAATCCTACTACGCCGCCAGCGACGAGCCTCTCGAGCCGGGCGTACGTGTGATAGCGCCGACCAGGTACGGCAAGGACATCTGCACGGTGCTCGGCACCGTCAAGGCGCCTGGTTTCGTACGGGCTGACGACGTGGTCAAGATAGAGCGTCTGGCAAACCAGGCGGACGAGGACCACCGGGCATCCGACCAGGAGAAGGAGAAGAAAGCCTTCGAGCTTTGCCAGGAAAAGATCAAATCGCACAACCTGCCGATGAAGCTGGTTTTCGCGCATTACCTTTTCGACGAGCCGAAGGTACTGTTCTTCTTCACCGCCGATTCGCGCGTCGATTTCAGGAACCTGGTAAAGGACCTCGTCGCCGTATTCAAGATGAGGATCGAGCTGCGCCAGATAGGCGTCCGGGACGAAGCCAGGGTTGTCGGCGGTTGCGGCGTCTGCGGGCGCGTGCTGTGCTGCCATGGCGTCACCGACAAGCTCGTGCCGGTATCCATCAAGATGGCGAAGGACCAGAACCTGTCGCTCAACTCGCTCAAGATATCGGGGCCGTGCGGCCGCCTGCTGTGCTGCCTGGCCTATGAATTCGGCTTCTACCGGGAAGCGCGGCGCACCATGCCGAGCGAGGGCGCCAGGATACCCTACGACGGCACCGTCTTCAGGGTCATCGAGGTGAACGTGCCGGCCGGCCGCCTGCGGCTTTCCGGAGAGGACGGCCGCTACATCGAGGCGATGGCTTCACGCTTCGTCCAGAAGGAAGGGCGCTGGACAATCATGGACGAGGAAGCGGCCGAATAGGCTATTCGGCATAATCGGGACGGAGGCGAGCCATGACGGAAAGCGACTATCACAGGCCCAGTTGGGACGAATACTTCATGGAGGTCTGTAGGTCGATAGCGAAGCGGGCCACCTGCGACCGCGGCCGCTCGGGCTGCGTCATCGCGCGGGACAACCAGATCCTGGCTACCGGCTATGTCGGTGCGCCGGCGGGGCTCGAACACTGCGACGAAGTCGGCCACCAGTTCAAGAAGACGGTCCACGAGGACGGGACGGAAACGACCCACTGCGTGCGCAGCGTGCACGCCGAACAGAATGCCATTTGCCAGGCGGCCCGCCGCGGGATCGCCATCGGGGGGGCGACGCTGTACTGCAAGATGACGCCGTGCCGGGCCTGCGCGATGATGATCATCAATTGCGGCATCGTCCGGGTGATATGCGAGCGGAAGTACCATGCAGGCGCCGAGAGCGAGACGATGTTCGGACGGGCATGCGTTGTGGTCGAATACGTCGAGGACGAAGTGGAGCGCTACGACCGGCAGTAATATCGGCAATGACGGGATGCTTGGCTTGAACCCGGGTCCCGTTTCCGGTACCTTGTGTCCGTGGGCATACGAATACTGTACATAGGCGAGATAATAGGCAGGGTAGGCATTTTCTCGGTAAAAAAGCTGTTGCCCGCTCTCAGACGCGATCTTCGCGCCGACCTCGTCGTCGCGTGCGCCAACGGCGCGACCGGCGGCGCGGGCATAGGCAAGGCGCACTCGGTATACCTGCGGAAGCTCGGCATCGACGTGCTGACGACGGGCGAGGCGGCCTTCTACAAGAAGGACATCGTCGAGGCGTTTCCCAGGAGCCCGTGGCTCCTGCGTCCGCTCAACTATCCGCCTGGAGTTCCGGGCAGGGGCTTCCGCTCCTACATGACTCCCAAGGGCCCGGTTGTCGTGGCCCAGTTGCTGGGGCAGGCGGGATTCGCCCGTGTCCACCTCGAGAACCCCTTCCACGTGCTCGACGCGGCCCTGCCGAGGTTCAAGGAAGACGCCGCGGCCGTGCTCATCGATTTTCGCGCCGCGACGACTGCGGAGAAGCGGGCGATGTTCCGCTACGCCGACGGACGCGTCAGCGCCGTCGTCGGTTCGTTCGGTC
>PGXR01000298.1 GCA_002839245.1 Spirochaetae bacterium HGW-Spirochaetae-7
ACCATCTGCGTTCCAAGGAGCGCGTCTATCTTCCCGTCCCTGAAATCATCGAAAGTCCGTTCGAGGACTCCCTTGCGGCTCATCGAGTCGGCGTCGACGCGGGCCAGCGTCAGTTCCGGGAAGAGCCTGGCGGCGTCTTCCTCGACGCGCTCGGTTCCGAAACCGGCCCATCCCGTGTCCATCGAGCCGCAGGTCGGGCAGGAGGAGGGCGGAGAGGCCTGGTAGCCGCAGTAGTGGCATACCAGCCGGCCTCTCTCCTTGTGGTAGGTAAGGCCCACGGAACAATGCCTGCACTTGAGTTCCGCCCCGCAACTCCTGCAGCTCCAGAAATACGAGAAGCCGCGTCGGTTGAGGAACAGGATGGACTGCCCGCCTTCGCGCTTGACCTGCCTGACCGCCTCGATGAGGCGCCTTGACAGAGCTCCGCCCTCCGCCCTCATGTCGACTATCTCGACCGACGGCATGTCGCCGCCGGCCAGCCGCCTCGACAGCGACAGTCTTTCCATCCCGCCTGAGGCCATCAGACCCCATGACTCGACGCTCGGCGTGGCCGAACCCATGACGAGCCTGGCGCCTTCGGTTGCGGCGCGCCTCATCGCCACCTGCCTGGCGTGGTAGCGGGGGGAGGAGCCGGCTTTGTACGAGCCCTCGTGTTCCTCGTCAAGAACGACGAGGCCGAGCCTCGCTACCGGCGCGAAGACGGCGCTCCTGGCGCCGACGACGACGCGCGCCTCTCCCCGGAGGATGCGCCGCCATTCGGCCAGCTTCTTCGGTGCCGTCAGCCCCGAGTGTATCACGGCGCAGAGGTCCCCGAAGCGTTCGCGGACCGCCTCGACGACCTGCCTTGTCAGCGCAATTTCGGGGACGAGGTAGATGACGCCGCGGCCCTCGGCAAGCGTCGCCTCGGCGGCCTCGAGGAAGACTTCCGTCTTTCCGGTGCCGGTCGGGCCGTAGAGGTACCATCTCCCCGACGTCCGCGACAGGATGCGGGCGAGGGCCGCCTTCTGTTCGCCCGAAGGCACCAGGGGTTCTGCCGCGATGCGTACGTCGTCGAACGAGGCTGCCTCCGTCCCGCCCGACGAAGCGCCCTGCCGTCGTCTGCCCTCCTTTTCTGCTGAAGGCATCATCGCGGAGAGCGCTTCCCCGAGCGAACAGAAGTACATGCCGGCCAGCCATTTGGCGAGGGCGAGGGTCTGGGCGCAGAACAGCGGTTCGGCGTCGACGAGCCTCATGTATGGCTTCACGAGGGCTGGCTCTATGTCGACGGAGTCGCCCGAGGCGACTACCCAGCCGGTGGACGTCCTCCGTCCCAGTTGCGCTTCGACCCGGGAGCCAATGGGTGCGTCGAGGCCATCGGGATTGCGGTAGCTCCACTGCCTGTCGACCGGCACGTCGAAGGCGACCGATACGTAGGCCGGCACCGGGTTCAGGCGTCCAGGCCGTCGAGCAGCGTGCGGAGCAGCTTCAGGTCCTCCCAGGCGGGGCGCTTGAGGGCCTCGTCCCGGAGGAGGGCGCTCGGATGGTAGGTGGCCACGAGCGGAACGCCGCGGAACTGCCAGGTCTGGCCGCGGAGCCGGCCGATGCCGTCCTTGACGCCCAGGAGGCCCTGTGCCGGGATGCGCCCGACCGCCAGGAAGGCCCTGGGCCGCAACAGCGCAATCTGCCTGTCCAGGTAGGGCAGGCACGCTGACTGCTCGTCCGGGGCCGGGTCCCGGTTCATCGGCGGCCGGCACTTGACGATGTTGCCTATGAAGCAGTTCGTCTGACGCGACAGCCCTATCGACTCGAGCATCCTGTCCAGGAGCTTGCCCGCGGGGCCGACGAAGGGCAGGCCGGTCCTGTCCTCCTCGGCGCCGGGACCCTCGCCTATCACCATGACGAGGGGGCGGGCGGAGCCCTGCCCGGGTACGACGTTCGTCCTTCCCGCGGACAGCCGGCACCGCATGCAGCGGGCCGCCTCGGCCGCTATGGCCTCGAGGCTGTCATCGCCGACAT
>PGXR01000027.1 GCA_002839245.1 Spirochaetae bacterium HGW-Spirochaetae-7
CGTCATTGCCGAGCAGGATCTCGAGCCGCGCCTGTATTAGCCTATGGGCCTTCGAGCACTCGTCTATCCCCGTTCCGCCAGCGCCGTATATCACGGCGCGAGCCTGAGTAGAGCCCTTCGTACGGCTCACGTTCAAGTCGACCAGCTCGAGGCCAATCTCCGAGAAGAGACCGGCTATATCGTTGTAGAGTTCTATTGACTCCGTCATACCCTATAAAAAAAGAGCCGTGGGGACGACTCTTCTTACATACAATCAAGAAAAACCGATAACATGCATGATCATAGTCTTCGAGGCAGGCTAAGTCAATACGCTGGTGGCTAGTCGGCCGCAATGGTAATAGCGTCGACGCGACTGGCGCCTTCCAGTTTGAGGGCGGCCGCGCAGGCCGACAGGGTGGCTCCGGTCGTCAACACGTCATCGAGGAGTATTGGATCGACGGGTACGGAAGCGCCTTCCTCTACCCTTACCTTTCCCAGCATGTTCGCCGTTCTTGCCTCGAGGCCAAGAGCCTTCTGCTGCATTCCGTCAGCGCGGACGAGGATCCTGGCCACTTCCAGCCCATGGTGCTTCTCAAGCATGCGGGCTATGTCCTCGACCTGGTCCCAACCCTTGCGGCGCATTTTCCCGGGTCTCGGCGGAACGGGCACGATGACGCGGCCGGGGTAGCGCTGGCGAACGGCCCGGGCCACGGCCTCCGAGAAAAAGCCAGCCAGGCTTCGACGGCCTGCCTTGTACTCGAGCACCAGGCTGCGAAGCTCGCCGCCGTAACGCCACAGCGGACAGGCTGAATCGAATGCATAGCTGGTGCTCCTGCAGCGCATGCAAATGCCGCGTTCGGAGCATAGCGGCTTTCCGCAGACGACACAGCGGCGAGCCTCCGCCATGGCGTTTTCACGCTCCAGTATCGCTGCCGAACACGTGCCGCACAGCGGCCAGCGAGCGCGTGGATCCGTCCCGTCTCCGCATACGGCGCAACGGAACGGAACTGCCAACGAAATGACGGAGCGGGCCACGCCGGATATTGCATCGAATCGTCCCATACAGATTACAACGGTCGCGGCAGCCCTGCCGCTTTCGGCTCTTTCAATGTTCCGAGAGCGTCTTCTTGAGGGCGGCCAGCCTGGTCAGCGCCTCGAGCGGCGTCAGCCGGTCGATGTCCATGGAACGCAGTTCGTCGAGCACCAGTTCCTCTGTCGAAAACAATGCGCCAGGTTCAGGCGGGCGGCTGCCGACCGGGGTTCCCGGTGTAGAATGCTTGGGAATGTTGCCCGGAACCGCGGGCGTCCTGGCCTTGTCCGCTTCCAGGGCGTCCCGGATTCCGGTTGCCCTGGCGACTACCGACGGAGGGACGCCCGCAAGCCTGGCGACATGGATTCCGTACGAACCGGTCGCGGGTCCGGGGACAATCCGCTTGAGGAACACTACCTCGCCCTCCCGTTCCTCGACCGCCATCGACAGGTCGACGAGCCGCTCGTGGCGCATGGCCGTCAGTTCGTGGTAATGAGTCGCGAACATGGTCCTCGAACGGCACACGTCGAGGACATGCTCGCTGACCGCCCACGCTATCGACAGGCCGTCCAGGGTACCGGTTCCTCGGCCGACTTCATCCATGACGACCAGGCTCCTCGGCCCCGCGTTGTTGAGGATGCCCGCCGTCTCGTGCATCTCCAGGAGAAAGGTAGACTCGCCCCTGGCGAGGTTGTCCTGGGCCCCGACACGGCAGAACAACCTGTCGATGACGCCTATTCGCGCCGATCGTGCCGGAACGAACGATCCAGCCTGAGCGAGGAGGACGATCAGCGCGTTTTGCCTGAGGAAGGTAGATTTTCCGGCCATGTTCGGCCCGGTGATGAGCGCAAACGCTGCGCCGCCGCAGTCGAGTTCAAGGTCGTTCGGTACGAATTCTCCGGCCGGCAGGTAGGCTTCGACCACGGGGTGGCGGCCTCCCTGTACCGACAGGATCAAGGAATCGTCCACCAAAGGGCGGACATAAGCCCTCACGGTCGCCGCCCAGGCGAAGGATGCGGCGCAGTCGAGATCGGCCAGTTCGCCGGCCATGGTGAACAGCGCCGGAGCGATGGCCCTGAGTTCCCCGAGCAGGTCGGACAGCAGCGTGCGCTCCAGGTTGACGATGCGCTCGGCGGCGCCGTTGATTTCCGACTCGAGCTCTCCCAGCCTCTCGGTCGTGTAGCGCTCGCCGTTGGCGAGGCTCTGGCGTCGAAGGAAATGGGAAGGCGCGCCTCCGGCGGCGCTTTTTGACAGTTCCAGGTAGTAGCCAATTATCCTGTTGTACCGGACCTTGAGCCCGGATAGCCCGGTGGCCGCCCGTTCCTCTTCGAGGTAGGCCTCGAGGACTCCGTGGGCATCCGCGCGGAGGGCCCTCAATTCGTCGAGTTCCGGGTTCCAGCCCTCGCGGATGACCGGACCGTCGGCAGGGGCAAGCGCCGGGTCATCCGCGATCGCGCGTCCGAGCGTGGCGACGAAGGCCTCGGCCGCCGCCCTGCGGGCCGGCTCGGCGCATACCGGAAGCCCTGGAGGTGCGGCCTGGGGAAGCGCTGCTTCGAGGGACAGGGCTGCCCGGACCGTTCCGCGAAGGGCGACCAGGTCCCTGGGATTGGCCCTGTCCATAGAAAGTCTGGCAGCAAGACGTTCCAGGTCGCGGCACGAGCCGAGAGCGACCCTGATCCTCTCGAGCGAGCGCTGGTCACGGTACAGGGCGTCGACGGAATCGAGCCGCGCGTTTATGGCTTCGGGAGAGCGCAAAGGCTGCTGCAGGCGATGGCGCAGGGCACGTGCGCCCATGGCGGTACGGGTGTAGTCGACGACGCCGAGGAGGCTGAAGGCGACGCTTCCGTCCCGCAGGTTCCTGTCGATTTCCAGGTTCCGCTGGCTTGATTCGTCGATCGCCACATGCCGGGCGTCCTCGGCACCGCGCAGGTTCATGAACTGCGATGGCTCGACCTTGATGGAGTCGCGCAGATACTCGAAAAGTGCGCCCGCTGCGGCGATGGCCGGGTCGTCGTCCTCGAACCCGAAGCCCTTGAGGCTCTTCGTGCCGAAATGCCTCTGCAGGGCGGCCCTGCCCTGTTCCTGTGAAAAGGTCCAGTCGGGAAAACGGTTGAGCACCATGCCCTGCTGCTCGGCGATGGCTCGCGCTACGGCTGCGTCGTCGAGGACCGACTCGCGGACCAGTGCCTCGCGAGGGGCCAGCCGGTACAGCTCGCGGCGCAGCCTTTCGACATCGCCGCGGGGAAAGGACTGGGCGCGGAATTCTCCTGTGGAGGCGTCCGCCCAGGCCATGGCCATCGACTCCCCGAAGGCGCCGAACGCTATGATGTAGTTGTTCGCGCCCGATTCCAGCCAGTCGTCGTCGACGACGCTGCCCGGGGTAATCACCTCGACGACGCCGCGCTCGATGATGCCCTTGCCCGGCGCTGTAAGCTGTTCGCATATCGCGACTTTCTTGCCGGCCTTGAGGAGCCTGGCGATGTAGCCGCGCGCCGCGTGGTGCGGTATGCCGCACATCGGCGCTTCCTGCCGGTGGGTCAAGGTCAGGCCTAAAAGCGAGCTTGCCTCCACCGCGTCGCCGAAGAACATCTCGTAGAAGTCGCCCAGCCTGAAAAAAAGCACTTCGTCATGGTGGAGGGCCTTGATGCGTTGGTATTGTTCAAGCAGAGCTGAGTGTTCGGCCATGGCCGTTGCATTATAGGGTAACTTGAACTACGATACAATTGCGGCCCGATAGTGATCATGGCGTTTATCGCCGGGCCATCTCTCCATCTACCTGCGAGGCGCGCGTGGAAGAAGCCCTGTTCGTCAGAGAAACAAACAACCGCATCTACATCCGGGCACAGGGTCATGTTACCGCCAACTCCTGCCCGGAACTCAAGGCGCGCGTCTTCGACAGGCTCGAGGCGAAACCCGCCGTAGAGGACGTCTTCATGGACCTTTCTGCCTGCGAGTACATGGATTCGACCTTCATGGGGCTGATCGTCGGCTTCAACAAGCGATTCCTGCGCTATTCGGAACGGCCCATAAAACTGTCGGGAATCAACGAGACGTGCATGAAGCTCCTGAAGACTATAGGCGTTGCCAGGCTGGTCCAGATAATAGACGAAGCGCCGCGCTTCCCGGAGCCCCTGGAACTCCTTGGTACCGGCAAGAAGGCCGGGGCGAGGTTCGTACTCAAGGCGCACGAGGAACTGATAGAGCTGTCGGAGGAGAACGAGCGAAAATTCTCCGCGCTCAGGTCAGTCCTCAAGGACGCGGCCTCCGAAGAAGAGGCCGACGAACTGAAGTTCATGGACGACAAGCGGGATTGATTCCCGGGCTCAGTTGCCGAGCAGGGCCTGAATGACCTTGTCGGTGATGTCTATCATCGGGCTGAACCATATGATCGAGGACCCGACATTGTCGGCGTTGCGCGAGCTTATCACCAGCGAATAACCTTCCGCCTCCGATATCGACTGGACCGTCCTGTACAGCATCTGTATGAACGAGTCGGTCTTCGTCAGGGCCTCCGCCTTGCCGTCAAGATCGGCCTGCCTGACCTTGACGAAATCGGACAGGTATTGAGCCTTCTGGTAGAGGTTCTCGTCGAAAGCCCTGAGCGCAGGCGCGTCGGCTGTCGTCGCCAGAGCGAGGCGCTGGCGCTGGAGATCCTTGATTTCATCTCCCAGACGCTTTATCTCGACCTGGACACGCAGTTTCTCGTCCTCGAACGCGCGTACTGCCTGCGAGTCCTTGTAGTAGGTCATGTAGACCTTCTGCAGGTCTATGACGCCGACCCTGGTGATCTGCTGCGCGAAGGCCTGGGCGCAGAGCGCCGACAACGCGAGCGCCATCAACAATCGTCGTTTCATCGCTCCCCCCTAGTCCAGGCTGGTGGTGACGCTCAGCACGAAGTCCCACTGGTTGCTTGCGGGCTTGAACCCGCCATCGAAGACGAATCGCTTGGCGAAGTAGAGCCTGAACGGGAACTGCAGGATGATGAAGCGCAGCCCGTAGCCGGCGCTGAACGCAAAATTCCCGAGGCTCATGTCGGCCAGGCTCTTGCCGGCGTCATAAGGGCCCGAGCCGGCCACAATGCCGGCCGGGCTGAGGAGGCCGCTATCGGTATCGAGCAGCGCGGCGCTCAGGAAGCCGTCGAGCGACAGGATGTTGGGCACGACGGGCATGCGGAGCTCAATCCAGTTGTCCCATACTGCCGTGCCGTATAACGACGATAGAGTAGACCAGCCGCGGCCTATGAAGGTGCCGTCTATCGCTAGCAGCTTGGAGTCAGAAGCCGTGACGCCGTCGCGCCAGGGCTGTGAAAGGAGCGCCGAGAATTTCGAGTGGCCGCCAAGTATGACCTTGAACGCCCAGGTGTCCGTAACCGGCAAGTTCAGCAGCGTGACGAAGGCGTCAAGCCTGGTGTCAGAACGTATGAAGTGGTTTATCTCGCCGTTGAACCAGCCGGTCAGGCCGAATCGCTGGCTGGCGTAGTAGCCCTTGCTCGGGTTGTACCACAGGTCAAGGTCGTTGAGGTAGACGCGGGCGTACAGCGTGTTGGACATGAGCCAGGTATTGAGGTTGGCAGAAATGCCCGGATCGTACGGCCGGAAAAGCGTCTCGTCGTAGGTCTTCCTGCCTAGCTCGTGGATGAGGCCGGGCACCACGCCGACCGTGCCTACCGGCGTATTGAAGCGGTAGCCAGTCGAATATCCGAGGCTGATGGTCCAGGTATCATAGTTCATCAGGTACTCATCGGGAATGACCTTCCCCGCGGCAATGTACTCCTCGTAGCTGGTATAGGGATCGGGAAAACGAGTGGGATTTGGATCGCCATTCGGGAGGTAGTAAGGGGAGATCGGCCAGATCGTGTCCTGGGCCGACTGCAGCGACTCGTGCTTGAACGAGAAGTCCACGGCGCCCGACCAGCGCTTTCCGAAGAGCCAGTCGTCGCTGAACGAGAAGGTAAGGTCCTGGGAGCCTATGGCCAGGTTCGTCTTGAGCGCCAGCGTCTGGCCGCTGCCGCGGAAGTTGATGTCGCTCCAGTTCACGAGCCCGATGATCGGGAAGCTGCCAGTGCTCGCGCTCGGAGTATAGGTGAGGCCGAACTGTATCGACGCGGTGCTCTGTTCCTCGACGCTTATGATCAGGTCGACGAAGAGGTCCTTGCTGCCCTGTTCGTACTCGGGGACGATGGACGAGAAGTACTGCGTATTGTAGAGGTTCTTGAGCGCCTCGAGCACCTTGGTCTTGGAGAATACGTCTCCTGGCTCGAGGGGCACGAGCCTGCGGAGGACGAAGTCCTTGGTCTTGGTGTTGCCCTTGAAGACTATGTCCTCGATGTGGGCCTGGGGGCGTTCCTCGACCTGCAGCTGATACGAAATAGTGCCGCTCTCCTCGTCCCGTGAATCGAGCAGCTTGAAGCCGTTGAATATGTAGCCGTTTTCGAAGTAGAGGTCGGCGGCGCGGGACTGGTCGTCCAGCAACCGTTGGTAGTTGAGGATGCCGCCCGGCTGCTGGCGCACGAGGGCTGCAAGCTGCTCGGTGGTGAACAGCGTGTTGCCGGAGAAGGTCATGCCGCCGTAGTTGTAGCGCCGGCCTTCCTCGATGACGAAAGTCAGGGTCAGCCTCATGGCCTTTCCCTTCTCGACCGCTACCGTTTCGCGCCTGACGTCGGCAACCTTCGCGTCGACGTAGCCGCGCTTCTTGTAGAAAATCTCGACGGCCTTCCGGCTTTCTTCCAGCTTGCCCTCGTTGAACTGCCCGGCCTGGAACAGTCCTTTTTCCTTGAGCGTCAGCTCGCCTTTGAGGGTAGCCTGCGAAACCGAGGCCACTCCCTCGAAAAGCAGTTTCTCGACGATGTTCTGCACGCCCTCGTCGACGTTGAAGACGACGTCGATGCCGCCGTCCTTGCGGACGGTGCTCGAGGCGCTTACCATGATGTCGGGGAATCCCTTGGACTGGTACAGCTGCCTGACGGCAATTTCGTCCAGCCGCAGCCTGGAAGCGTTGAAGATGGTCTGGGCCTTGACCGAAAGCGCATCCAGGATGGCCTGGGTACGAAGGCCCGAGTTGCCGACGACCGTCACGCCAACGACCGCCGGCTTCTCCTTGACCTTGAAGACGATGATGACGGCCGTATTCTTGGCGTCGGACGGTACCGCTTCGGGTTCTATTGTCTCGAACCAGTCCAGTTCGTATACCCGTGCCATGAGGTTCATCCACAGTTGGTCGTCGAACGGCTTTCCCTTGAATTCCTTGATGACCGGGTCGAGGTCCTTCACGGGCACGACGATTAGACCTTCGAAACGTATATCCTTGATCGTCTTGCCGATGTACCAGTCCGCGGCGGTCTGCGCGGACGCTATCGTACCGGCTGCGACCAGGATGAGCATTGCCATTATTCGCTTCATATCGATGACCTTCCTCATTTCAGGGGGATTCTCCATAAGAACGAGAACGATTGATCTTCTATAAACAGGGAGTCCAGGTTCTTAGGCTGGATGCTCCAATTCAACGTAAAATGCGGCGCTTTCCACTCGATGCTGAAGTCGGAGTCTAGACTCAATGTCGTCGTCGATGCAAGCGGATCGGCGGATAGGGCGAGCATCAGCTGGATGAACACCTTGTCCCCCAGGTACTTGCCGGCGACGATGGCCGTCTCGTCGAGGTAGTCGGCGAGGCTCGTTCGGCTCGTCGAACCGGAGAGCCCGGACAGGTCATAGAGCCATCGCTGGAAGACCAGCGACCTGAGGACGAAGAGGTCTAGGCCGAGAACCGCCTGCAGGTTGCGCTCGAGTATCGAGGTGACGTTGAGCTCCGGGATCAGGTCGCTGTTCTCGACGAGCACGCGCAATGGGTCGACGCGGCCGTCGCTCATGCCGCCGAGCAGGTTCTGGCCGAGCAGCTGCTGGATGCTGGACTCGGACATGCTGGGGATGGACTCGAGGGTGAACGCCAGGTCCGAAAGACGGCGGTCGACGGCGCGCAGCGTCACGACCACCGCGCCTGTCGGGGAACTGGTCCTGGTCTCGGCTTCGGCGTTGATCCTCGGATCGAACTGGTCGGCGTCCTCGTCGAATTCTATGGTCGCCTGTTTCAGGTAGAAGTTCCTCTGGATATAGAACACCGATCCGCCGCGCAGCATCGTGTTTCCCTTGAGGCTGTAGTCGCCGCGAGCCGCATCGAAGGCTACGTCCAGCCGACTCGAGGGATCCGCCTGGCCATAGATCACGGGCAGGCGCTTGCCGGGGAAGTACACGCGCACCGCCTTGCCGAAGGACAGCGCCAACGAGCCGGACAGGTTCGAGGCTGGCTGGCTGCCCCCCTTCTGCTTGACGAGACCGGTCGTCAGGACCACATCACCTGAATCCATGAGGATAGAGCCGACTATCCTGGTACCGTCGCCTCCCACTTCTATGACGAGGTCAGGCCTCGCCCACCCCTTGATGTCGAGGCCGAGGATCTTCGACGATACCGGCACGAACCCGGCTCCGCCGGATTGTACAACGATGCGAATGTCGCGGGGCAGCCCGCCCTGCAGGGAGGATTCAAGCGATACCAGCACCGAGGTGTTTCCGCATGACACGCCCGGCTGCATGGTCTCCATGGTCCTGCCGGTAAAATATAGCGGCTCGGTGATCGGGCCAATTGGCGCCGACACGAAATCTGGAACCGACACGTAGAAGTTATCGAATTGCATGACGCCATCTATGGAGGGATCGAGGGCCTTCCCCCGTATCTTGAGGGAGCCGGTCGCGATGCCCGAATCGAACTTGATGACAGGCAAGGCAAGCAGGTCGAAAAGGAACGGCAACTCGACCCGGGCATTGGCCACGTCCAGGCTCAGCGAACCTTCGGTGTAGACTCCGGCCGCGTCGAAGGAGATGGGCAGCGCTCCTGCGAGCACGAGGCTCAATTCGCCCGCGGGTCCCAGCCTGCCCTTGAGCTCGCCGGAACTGCCGATGACCAGGCCGGCATCGCCTTTGACGCTCGTGACGCTGAATGGTATGTCACCGATGGTATTCCTGTCCCAGAGCGCTCCGGAAAGCACGCCGCTCGCCGAGTAGCTCTCGAAGGCTGGAGTCCCGATGTCCGTCTGGCTCCTTGCTCCGGACCCCCTGGCGTCAAGCCTGCCGGCCAATATTTTCTTGCCCAAAGCCAATGCTACGTCCGCGGACAACACGACGTTTCCGTCCGCGAAACGGTATTGAAGCGAGAGGTCGGATAGTACCTGGTTCCCGAGTCTGCATCGAGTATCGGCAAGCGTCAACTGTCCCCCTTCGAAGGATCCTGTACCGGTCGCAAACGGTAGCCCCTCTCTTCGCGGGCCGCCGTTCATCGTGAAAGAGAAAGTCGCCGCGGGTGCGCTCAACGTTCCCGAAATCGTGGAATCAAGGTCAAGCCAGCCCCGCAATGCCGGGATGCCAAGCCGCGCGAGCGGCGCTTTGCGCGTCGAAACAATGGCATCGACGCCACCGCCGGCCCGATACTCGCCGTTCAGGACGTAATACTCGCCATCAGCGCCGCCAATATTCCCGTTGGCCGATACTCGAAAACCGTCTCCGAGGGTCCAGGTTACGTCCATTGCGCCATCGAGCGATGAAGTCTTGTCGCGCCAGCTCAAGGCGCCCAGCCGCCCTCCCGTCTCGGTGAAGGCTCCCGACGCCTTCACCGACGGCAAGGGCTTGACGCTGCCAGGCGGCTGGCTCAACGAGAATACGTCGATTACGAGGTCCCAGTCGTCACGGGACGAGAACCGCGAGCTTGCCTTGGCCGACAGGAACGATACCGTGCCGAACATGGGCACCGGCATGTCGGTGGCGGCGACGGTGGCATTGATTTCTCCGCCATCGCCTCGGACGAACAAGCGCAAACCGTAATCGCCTGAAACGACAATGGCGCCGTCCATCATCGCTCCCGAAAGCGAGTACGGCACTCCCTGGACGACGAGCGTCGTCTCGAAACCCGCTGCGGCGCGGCTGCCGTAGTCGATCGAAGCCGAACCGCTGACGGTATAGCCGGCGACGGTCGCGTCCAGCGAGCGTATCTCCAGACGGCCCAAGCCTCCGGAGAAACTGACGATACCGAAGCCGCCGGGCGTCCCGTCGTAGACGAGCAGAAGCCTCGACGAGTTGAACGAAAGATCGGAAAAGTCGCTGTAGACCGATACTTCTCCTTCGACGCTGAGCGGCGCAAGGGCGGAGGCGATCGCCGTGCCGAGGGTAGCCTGCAACACCGATCGGTAGCCGTCAATCCGGGTTGCGCCGAAACGAACAACTGCCTCCGCGTAGGGTTTTCCATCAAGTGTCACGGCGCCCTCGACCACGAGGCGAGGCGCCGTCGATGCGGAGGCGGCTTCAATGCCGTCCGTGACGGCGGCTGGACCTGCCTGCCCCGCCGGTACGGGGACGGGATCCCGCGGCGGCAACGAAGCGTCGACGTGGAAGGATATTCCCGACGCGTTGAATTCGGCAGAAATCGTCGCGTCCGAGATGACGGTATCTGACGCCCTCATCTCGGCGGCATACGCGAACCAGGAGCGTCCCGAGCCGACGACCACGAATCCAGCCTCGGCCTGCAGACCGCGGTCGAACGCCCAGCTCACCGCGAGGCGGCCGTCGGCGCCGAAGGTCGCGGGCGACAGGTCACCCGTGAAAGAGGCATCGAGAGACGCGTTCCTCAAGCTGGCGTTGCGCACGCTGAGCGCATTCCAGCCTCCCGATGCCGTCAGTGAAAAGGCGGATTTGCCTCCGGGAATGGCGAGCGGCACGGTGCCCGATACATCGATCGCGGCCGATGTCCCGCTTGCCGTCATATCCGAGTCGACCGACAGCGATCCCGAGTAACTGGAGTCGAGCCAGGGTCCGAGCGAGGTCAGCCTGCCCGATGGCTTGAACAGTGCCGAGGGGCGCCAGGCCGAGAATGCCGCCTCGAGAAGAAGCTTTCCGGAATCGCCGTTCCAGGACGCTTCCAGACGATCGAGGCCGTGCCCCGGCGCGACCGAAGCGTGAAATCCGCCTGGGGCGAATTCGGCGTCTATCCGTGCGCCGCCCAGCCTGCCAAGGTCGCTTTCAGCCGATACGACTGCAGCCATGGTGCCTTCGAGGGTGTCCAGGCGCAGCGTGGCCGAGACGGAGAACGGAAGCACGGCATGGCGGGTGAACAGGCGGCCGCCAGGATCGGATATGGTCAGGGTTCCGGCTGCGCTCGCTCCGAGCGTGCCGGTTCCGGGCATGCCTGGAACAGGATGCGAATCGCTGTTGAAAACCAGGTCTGCGGCCCTCACCGTAGCCCGTGCATACGCGCCGCCGGCAAAGGACACGCCAAGGCTCGCCCTCCTCAGCTCTACGGCTGGCCAGGCGGACCGTGCCTCCGACAGGTCACGAGCGGGAAACCGGCCGGCTATCCTGCGCACCAACGCCTCGATGTCGTCGTAGGCGGCATCGACGACCAGATCCTCGATGCGCAGCTTCAGGACGGTAAAACGGCCCGAAGGAATGGAAGCCGGGTCGTAACGGAGCACTACCGCTCCTGCCGTAGCCGCGACCGCGCCGTCGAGGCTCAGCTTCAGCCCCTCGATCGAGATTGATCCGTAGAGCCTCGGCGAGGCTTTCGTGAAGGACAAGGACACGCCAAGGCCGTCAAGGAAAGTCGCTGCCTCGCGCTCCATGGCCGAGGACGCCAGGAGTTCGATTTTTTCAAGCACCGGCGACGCCAAGGCTGCCCACGCCGCCGCGACAGCTGAAACGACGATGAGGGCGGTTACGATGGGCGCCGGAGCTCGGAACTTCACGGCAACAAGAGTATCACAGCGACAGGCCTTGCGCCACATCGCCAG
This sequence comes from Spirochaetae bacterium HGW-Spirochaetae-7, assembly GCA_002839245.1. Taxonomy (GTDB): domain Bacteria; phylum Spirochaetota; class Spirochaetia; order Treponematales; family UBA12059; genus SZUA-370. The sequence continues at coordinate 11,835 of PGXR01000027.1, forward strand.
CCCGGCTATGCTCCGCCTACCATGAGCGAAGTCATCACGATCCTGCGGCGTTTCGTCGTATTCGAAGGCATAGACGGCTCAGGAACGACCACCCAGCTCGCGCGTCTGTCCAGGCGCCTCGAGAGCGCGGGGGCGGCCTGGTCAAGCTCCAGCGAACCGACGAACGGTCCAGTCGGCAGGCTGATCAGGCAGGCACTGTCGGGAGCCTTCATGGCGAGACCCGAGACGGTAGCCAGGCTGTTCGCGGCGGATCGGGGGGAGCATCTTTACGGCGAGGCAGGTATCGTGGAACGCGTCGGCCGCGGAGAACTGGTCGTCAGTGACCGATACGTCTTCTCGTCGCTCGCCTACCAGGGGCTGACATGCGGAGCGGACCTTCCGGCGTCGCTCAACGCGCCTTTTCCACTGCCCGAGCTGCTCCTTTTCTTCGAACTCGATCCGGAGGTATCCGCGGCCCGCATGTCGTCGAGGTCCAGCCTCGAGATCTACGAGAACCTCGCCTTCCAGCGCCGTGTCGCAGCGGCCTACGCCGACGTCATCGATTCATACAAGGGCAGCGGCATGACCGTGGTTAGGCTCGATGCCGCCGCCGGACCCGATGCGGTCGAGGAAGATGTCTGGGCTGCCGTATCGCCCTTGCTCTCGCGCCCCCGCATGTAGTCATCCTACGCGAATGGCACGGAAACGCCGATACTTCTAACGTATGAAACGCCTCGCGACCGCTTGCATCCTCCTACTGGCCTCATCGATGACGTTGCCTGCCTATCCTGTCTACTTCAAGGAACAGTTCTACCGCCTCTACCATGCCCATTACATACAGTACCCCGATGATTCGATCGAGAACATCTACTGGCTCGAGCAGGCCAGGCAGGCCGATTTCTGCAACCCCCTGTACGCGCTTGCCAAGATCGCCGACAAGCGGCACTGGGAACGATATCGCTACCTCCTCAACATGCACATCGAACTCAAGTTGATAGAGCAGCACCTGGTACTCGGATCCAAATTCGACAAGCGGGTAGCGTACTTCTACAACGCGCCATGGAAGCGGGAGAACCTCGAGAGCCTCAAAATCGCTGAAACCGCCTACCGGGCTGCCTTGAGCTACTGGAAGACAGCGCGGGACTGGGCGACCAAGGCCGAGGATATCCGGTGGATCTACCTTCCCGAGGTCCAGTTCTGGGAGGACGAGTCATACAGGATAGTCTCGGGAGAGCTCGACTACGGCCGCATCATCGCGCGCGAACTGGAGCGCCTTGCCAAGGTCCGCGCGGACTTCGAGGCTATGGACGAGGCCAGCTATTGAAGGCCGGCCAATCCGCGTTGCTTGTCATCGGCGGCGAAGCCCCGCCGTCCGCGGCGGTATTGGCTCGCATGGGGGAGTTCGCCTTCGTCTGCGCGGCGGACTCAGGACTCGACACCCTGCGCGCCTGGGGAATCACGCCTGACCTCGTAGTCGGGGACATGGACTCGATCGCCGACCCGGCTGTCCTCTCGGGGTACGCTGAAGTGCTCCGCTTTCCCCGCGACAAGGACGACCTGGATACCGAGATTGGCTTGCGGGAGCTACGGGCTCGAGGTTACCGACATATCGTGATGGCCGGCGGCGGAGGCGGACGGCTCGACCACCTGCTTGCCCTCCGCGCCCTCCTCGAGAGGCCTGACGGCCCCGACGAGTGGCTGAGTACCGCAGAACGCGTGGCCAGGATACGTGTCCCCACCCGGTTCCCGGTGGCTGTCGGAACCACGGTTTCGGTCTTCCCGCTGTCGGGCGGCGCCTCGGGAATGCACAGTGAAGGACTCAGGTGGCCGCTCGACGGGCTGTCGTGGAACGCCGGACAATTCGGCGTTTCCAACGTCGCCATGAAACCGGAATTCCTGGTGGACCCCGGCAAACGCCCCGTCTTCGTCGTCATGCCGTATTGATCACCGCGACAAGCCAAGCGCCTCGAATGCGCTCCGAAGCGCCTTTTGTGTTTCAAACGGATTCTGGACCATCAGGCGCTGACCCGCGAGCAGTTCCGCTATGCCGATTTCCCTCGGGTAGCGGGGGATGATGTGCTGGTGAAGGTGATCGATGCTCGCGCCGGCGACGAGCCCCATGTTGTAGCCGATGTTGTAGGCGACCGGCCCGTGCGTGCTGTCGAGCACGTCAAGACTGAGGCGCGTCACCGCGTCGATGTCGGTCCGCTCATCTGACGAGAGTTCGCGGATATCGCCTGAGTGCCTCTTGGGGAAGACGAGCAAGTGTCCCGGGTTGTACGGGTAGAGGTTCAGCGTCACCATGCTCAGCGGCGTCTCATGGACTACCAGGCTCTGCACGAGCGGAGAACCGTCCCGTACCAGGCACAGGATGCAGCCGTCGGGTTTATCTCCCCTCAGGTAACCCAGTTTCTCGAAGTTGAAGAAGTATTCCATTTCGGCTACGAAGGATACAGGATGGCGTCGAATTATGCCACCATGATTCGATGGGACAGCTCGCTTGCGCGACGCGGCGGAGGCGGGCTACAGTAAGGGCATGTCCGAAACGCGCGTACTGACCGTCAGCGAGCTTACGGGAATAGTCAAGAACCTGCTCGAAGAGGCGATTCCGTCGGTGACCGTCGAGGGGGAGATTTCCAACTGGCGCCCTGCATCCTCGGGCCATGTGTACTTCACCCTCAAGGACTCGGGCGCTTCGTTGCAGTCGGTCATGTTCAAGGGTCGCGCGTCGCGGCTCGACTTCAAGCCCGCCGACGGAACCCTCGTCAGAGCGAGGGGAGCCCTGGGCGTATATGCCGCCAGGGGCCAGTACCAGCTCGTCGTCGACGCCATGGAGCTGGCGGGCGCTGGCGACATACTGGCCATGCTCGAGGAACGGAAGCGACGGCTCGCGGCGGAAGGGCTCTTCGAAAGCGGACGCAAGCCCCCGTTGCCGTCGTTCCCGGGCCGGGTCGCCGTCATTACCTCGCCTACCGGCGCCGCGCTCCGCGACATACTCTCCGTGCTCGGCAGGCGAAATGCCGGAATACGCGTGACTATACTGCCCGCGGCCGTACAGGGCGACGAGGCGCCGGCGGCGATAACGAGGCAGATCGAGGCGGCCAATGCCTTCGGCCTCGGCGACGTGATCATCCTGGGGCGAGGCGGCGGCTCGCTCGAAGACCTGCTGGCGTTCTCCGACGAGTCGGTCGTCAGGGCGGTAGCCGCCTCGCGGATCCCGGTCATCAGCGCCGTGGGCCACGAGATAGACTGGAGCCTCTGCGACTACGCCGCTTCGCTCCGCGCCCCGACGCCGAGCGCCGCCGCCGAGCTGGTATCCGAGAGCGCCGCGTCGGTCGCCGACCGGGTGATCTCCGCCTCAGAAACCATGCTCGCCAGCCTGCGGTCGCGCATCGAGCGTGCTCGCCTCCTCGTCGAGTCGTTCTCTCCGGAGCACCTGGAGCTGCGATTCGAACGGGCGCTCCAGCCTCTCAGGCAACGATTCGACGATGCCAAGGAAGCGATAATCCGCGGAGCACGCGATGCCTGCCTCGAAGCCAGGCACAGGCTCCAGTCGTCCTGCGCCGTACTCCGCGCGTCCGATCCCATGGCAATCCTGGCCCGTGGTTTCGCCGTAGTCAGGCGCTCGGGTCATGCCGTCCGGGACGCGGGAACGCTGTCGGCCGACGATTCGATATCGATTACGTTCTCGCGCGGCGCAGCGGAGGCCCGCATCATGGAGGTAAAAGAATGAAGAACTTCGAGGAGAGGCTCAGGAGGCTGGAGGAGTTGTCGGAAAGGATCAGGGAGCCGGACCTTGCCCTCGAGGACGCGGTGGCCGTGTTCGAAGAAGGCGTCAAGCTGTCCAAAGGGCTGGAAAAGGACCTGGAGCGCATAGAGTCAAAGGTCGAGATACTGCTCAACCAGCCATCGCTGCCCGACGGCAAGCTCGAACTCGTGCTATTCGACTCAAGAGACGACGAGTAACGGCAGGACGAACGGTAGAAGCGACCGGTCCGAGTCGGCGAGGTCGATCTTCACGAGCTCCTCGGCGCCGACCCATCGGCACGCGACATGCTCGTGCAGGAAAGGCGGCTCGCCTTCAAACAAGACTTGTATGGCCGCGAGTTCGTAGGTCTTGCCGTTGTTCGCGAATGACGATTTGCCGATGATGGCCCCGGCAGTTACCGAAAGCCCGAATTCCTCGCGGAATTCCCGGAGCACCGCAGTCTCGTCACCCTCGCCTTCTTCGCATTTTCCGCCGGGGAATTCCCACTTGCCGCCAATATCCCCGCCGGGACGCCTGCGTGCCAGGAACACGAGGGCATCGCGGATGGACACGCCTGCGACTGACCGCATTACAGGAAAAGTACGTTGGCGAACAGGAAATGCACGAATCCGCTCACCATTCCGACGATGCCGACGATGCGCCTGTTGGCGACAAAAATCGTATCCAGCTTTTCCAGGGCCTGTGTCGTGACGTTGGAGTTGGAACGGTAAAATTCCAGGAGCATCGTAAACCCTACCGCCATGCCGGCCAGCGAAGGGACGAAATCGCCTATGACGGGTATGTCGCCGCGCATGACGGTGAGCAGCTTGAAGAAGCCGACCGTCGTGCACAGGATGCCCAGAACGAGGCGGATTGTTCCATCTTTCAGAAATTCCCTGATGCCGTCGAATTTCGTGCCCTTGGGCTCGGTTCCGGATGAAACCAGCGCGTAACCGGCGACGATATTCAAGATGACGCTCAGCAGGTAGAACTGCACCATGGCACCATCCCCCTTCTGCCTTCGATAATTACCATAGCTGAAAGCCCGTTCGGGGTCAAGGCGCGGTATAGCCCGCGCGGATCGGCGGGCTATTCGACCCGAGCGACCAGGTCGACTGTCGCCTCCGTACCGTCCTTCGTCACCCCGGCTACAATCGCGACCCTGGCGGGCTTCACCTCCGCGGTAAAGCGCATCCTTGTTTCGTCTTCGCCGGGCAGCAAGACGACCGTGGCGTACGTGAGGCCGTCGCCGGCCCTTATGTCGACAGGCAGGCCGGGCTCGCCGCTCGATTTCCTGGCTCCGAACCTCGGCGCGGCTCTTTTGACGGTGATGTAGACGTAGCCGTCGAACCACATCGCTTTCGCCGAAAGTGAAATGCCGGCGACCGTGCCACGATCCCTGCTCCCCATCGCGTAGCTGACGACCGAAAGCGCGATGATAATGAAACCCACGGTGAAAAAGAGGTAGCGGAGCGATCTGGTGGCCGTCAGGGAACGGATGATGCCGGGACGCTTGGCCCCGTAGTGGTCGGCCATGAAACGCGCATCAGCGCTGGCCCTCTCGAGCCTGCGTTCCCTGTTGTAATAGTTGACGACCTGGTCCTTGTCACGCGTTTCCATCGATGCCCCTTCCGTAAGACAACCTGGCGGCAGGTCCCAGCAGGGCCTCTGCTTCGTAGAACCCGGCGGCGCAGCTACCTGCCGCGCGGCCTGCCAGTCCGTGCACTATGACGGCGGCTACCGCGGCATCCCAGGCAGGAGCCCCGCGTGCAAGGAAGCCGCCGGCGAGCCCCGCGAGCACGTCGCCCGAACCCGCCGTCGCCATCGCTGGCTCGCGCCCGTCCCACACGGCCAGCCGCCCGTCGGGATCGCCTATCCAGGTGACGGCCCCCTTGAGCACCACCACTGCGCGGAAGCGTTCTGCCGTCTCGGATACGATGGCTGCCGTATCGAAGGCCGCCCTGCGCCTGGCCAGTTCGAGTGCTCCCTGATCGTGCGGATCGCTCCCCGC
>PGXR01000028.1 GCA_002839245.1 Spirochaetae bacterium HGW-Spirochaetae-7
ACCGCCGGCCTGGTCCAGTTTTTGCTGAACCGTGAAATCAACGCCCGCGTTGACGATGGTTACCGGCTTCGTCGCCCCGCCAAGGAAGCCGCAGCTTACTCCGTGCGTCGCGAATATCTCGCCACCGACGATGCGGCCCTTGTCTCCCATGGCGAGGTGCCCGAGGGTGTATATGCGCGAGCCGACGACCGCGCCGGGAACTTCGATGTCGCCTCGGACGGCGACCCTGGCGTTCTCTATGAACTTGGCCTTGAGGCCGCCGCCGACCCTGACCTGGCCCTGATCCTTGCCAATTATGCCCTGGGCGCATAGGAGGTCGCGTTTGGCGCTGACGTCGAAAGCGTCCATCGTTTCCTTGATCGATATCGAACCGCCCGAGTACACCTTGAACCCCGCTGCGACTCCGCCCTCTATCACCACGTCGCCAGGAAACAGCACGTGGCCTACCCGGTAGTCGACGTCTCCCTTGATGACGAGGATTTCCTCGACCAGGATCTTCTGTGACTCGATGATGACGCGGCCTTCCGCCGTCGCCAGGATTTCGTCGCCATCGCGCTCGACGTTCTTCCCGAGGGTATAGGTCGCGACGGCATCCCTGGAAAAACCAAGGGGCTTGCCGCCGACGTCGCTGCCCGGGACTCCGTCCCTGCGCGGTATGACCTTGCCTATGCGATCGCCTTTCCTGACCAGGAGGACCGGGCTCATTGACTTCCAGTCGACGGACAGACCGTCGTCCTCCACTGGCCTGAATCCGGGCATGAAGCGTTCGTCGACGACTATGTGCTCGGGATGTTCCGAGACCGGAGCCAGGCCCTTGGCCACGACTACGTCGCGGATGACGTGCCTTTCAGTGTTGGCTTCGAGGATGCGCTCGGTCAGCTCGTCCCAGAGGATGCCGAAGGTTAGACCCATCCTGGAGATCAGGTTCGATGCGTACTCGGGGGTCAGGGGCGCACCGTCGCCGATGGGCGGGTACAGGTTGGCCGTCGCCGTCATTGAGTCTTCGGACAGGGCTATCTCCATGTTGCCGTCGTTCTTGCCGACATCGACGGAGAATGAGATGCCTGCATGTTTGCCGCCGGATTCGGCGGGGTTTTCTGGCACGCTCGTCGGAATGGTGATCCCCCCTTTCCTGAATATCGGAATTCATGCCGCCGATCTTGTCAAAAATCGAAAGCATGGGCATACTGGCTGGAATGCGCGACGCATCATCGATAGCCAACAGACGTGAAAGACTCAAGGTGATACTCAAGCTGCTTCGGGAAAACCGCGTGGAGTCGCAAGAAGAGCTCCTGGTGCTGCTCGAGGCCAAGGGCATCTTCATCACGCAGGCGACGCTGTCCCGGGACCTCAAGCTGCTCAAGGCGAGCAAGGTAGGTGCCGGCTCGGAGGGTTACTTCTACGCGGTGCCGTCGGATGACGAACTGCGCCGGCGTGAGGAGATACACAGCCAGGATTTCATACGAGGCTACGTTTCCATAGACTGGAACGAGCACTTCGTGGTGATCAAGACCTTTTCGGGTCATTCCGCCCCGGTGGCGCTTGCCCTGGACAACCTCGGGCTCGAAGGCGTGCTCGGAACCATCGCCGGTCAGGACAACGTTGTCTTCGCCGCGCTCCGCAGCGGCTATTCCGGAGAGGACTTCCTGCGGGACCTGCGGGCCCGCATACCGGAGCTCGACGAAGACTGACTCCCGGCTAGCCCTTGTTCCCGCCGGTCATCGTTTCGTGTTCCTCGAGCACGTGCTCGACGAGATCCGACAGTTTCCAGCCGAGGTTGGCCTCGGTGCTCGTCGCGAAGGCTATCTCGGTGGTCACGCCGAGCGCGGTCTTTATCGCCCGCATCGCGCCGACGGCCTGGTCCTGCGTCAGTCCGTGCATCACTACCACTTTTCCGGTTTTGGCTTCCATGGGCACAGTGTATACGCCCGCCGCCCGCTACGGCAAGCTTGCCGGAGAGGACGGCCCTCGGTATGTTGTAAGTACTACGGAGAAAACCAAACCCATGGACTACGAAAAATTCACGTTGCTGGCTCAGGAAGCCATCCAGGCGGCCCATTCCGCCGCCCAGAAGTCCGATCATGCACAGATAGAGCTTGAACACCTGCTGGCAGCACTGCTGGAGTCGGAAGGCTCTTCCGTCAGGCCCCTGCTGGAGCGTCTCGGCGCGCCCGTGGACAAGTTGCACGAACAACTTGAATCGGCGCTGGGCAGGAAACCGAAGGTCTTCGGGCACGCCGCCCAGGTGTTCCTGTCGCCTGGCGCCGGCAAGGCCCTGTCGAAGGCTGAATCCGAGGCCGCTTCGCTCCACGATGAATACGTAGCCGGCGAGCATATCCTCCTGGCGATGCTCGACGACGACGGTTCCGTAGGCCCGCTGCTCAAGGAACACGGAGTAACCAAGACAGGCATACTTGAAGCGCTCAAGTCGGTTCGGGGAGGACGAAGCGTCAACGACCAGGCGGCCGACGAGAAGTACCGAGTACTCGAGAAGTACTGCCGCGACCTGACGGCGCTGGCGCGCCGCGACAAGCTCGACCCTGTAATTGGCCGTGACGAGGAGATACGGCGCGTGATGCAGGTCCTGTCGCGCCGCACCAAGAACAACCCCGTACTCATCGGCGAACCCGGCGTCGGCAAGACCGCCATAGTCGAAGGCCTGGCGAGGCGCATCGTCTCGGGCGACGTACCCGACTCGCTGAAGGGCAAGAAGCTTCTGGCCCTCGACCTCGGCAGCTTGGTCGCCGGAGCCAAATTCCGGGGCGAGTTCGAGGAGCGGCTCAAGGCCGTCATCGAGGAGGTGCAGAAAGCCGAAGGCAAGGTGATACTTTTCATCGACGAGCTTCATACGCTGGTCGGCGCTGGAGCGGCCGAGGGCTCGATGGACGCTTCCAACCTCCTCAAGCCGGCACTTGCGCGCGGAGAACTCCGATGCATCGGAGCTACGACCCTCGACGAATTCCGGAAGCACATCGAAAAGGACGCTGCGCTCGAGCGCCGCTTCCAGCCGGTGCTCTGCCCGGAGCCATCGGTTGAAGACACTATTGCGATTCTACGCGGCCTCAAGGAGCGCTACGAGGTCCACCACGGGGTCAGGATCATGGACGAGGCCCTGATAGCTGCAGCGACGCTCTCGAACCGATACATCACGAGCCGCTTCCTTCCCGACAAGGCGATCGACCTGGTAGACGAAGCTGCGAGCCGCATCAAGATGGAGATAGAGAGCCAGCCGACAGACCTCGACCAGACTGAAAGGCGTATCCTCCAGCTGACGATAGAGAAGCAGGCGCTGTCGCATGAATCGGACAAGCCAAGCAAGGATAGGTTGGCCAAGCTGGAAGCCGAGCTTGCCGAGCTTTCCACGACGAGAGACGCGATGCGCCTTCGCTGGAAGAACGAAAAGGACCGCATCGAAGTGTCGCGCAAGCTCAAGGAAGAAATCGAGAAGCTCAAGCTCGATGAACAGCGCTACGAGCGCGAGGGAAATCTGGCCAAGGCTGCCGAAATCAAGTACGGGAGCCTGCTGGATGTCCAGAGGCGCTTCGATGAGGCTTCCGAGAAGGCGAAGGCGGAAAGCCCGAGCGGCCGCCTGCTCCGCGAGGAAGTGTCCGAGGAGGACATTGCCCGAGTCGTCTCGACATGGACCGGAATACCGGTCTCCAAGATGCTGTCCAGCGAGACGCAGAAATTCCTCGAACTCGAGAAAACGCTCGCCAGACGCGTCGTCGGGCAAGAACCGGCGATAGCAGCGGTATCCGACGCCATAAGGCGCAACAGGGCGGGCCTTTCCGACCCCAACCGGCCGCTCGGGAGTTTCCTTTTCGTCGGGCCCACTGGGGTAGGCAAGACGGAGCTCGCCAAGGCGCTCGCTGAATTCCTGTTCAGCGACGAGAAGTCGCTGACGCGCATCGACATGAGCGAGTACATGGAAAAGCATACGGTTTCCCGGCTTATCGGGGCGCCGCCCGGATACGTCGGCTATGACGAGGGCGGCCAGCTGACAGAAGCCGTCCGGCGCCGCCCGTATTCGGTCGTCCTGTTCGACGAGATAGAGAAGGCCCATCCCGATGTCTTCAACGTGCTCCTGCAGCTCCTCGACGACGGACGCCTGACCGACGGCCAGGGACGTACCGTCGATTTCAAGAACGCCATAGTCATCATGACGAGCAACATTGGTTCGGAGATGATACTTGAGGCCAAGGACATGGCCGACTTGCGGGGACGGATGTCCGAGTTGCTCAAGACGGCGTTCAAGCCGGAGTTCCTCAACAGGATAGACGAGACGGTCGTGTTCGAGCGGCTTAAACCGGAGGACATGGGCGGAATAGTCGACATACAGCTGGCCCTGCTGGCCAAGCGCCTCGCCGAAAGGTCCGTCGCGGTAGAAATGACCAAGGCCGCCAGGAACCGCGTCGCGACCGAAGGCTACGACCTGCGCTACGGCGCGCGGCCGCTCAAGCGGGTAATGCAGGGCGACGTACAGAATCCGCTTGCGCGCCTGGTCCTGAAAGGCGAGATCTGCGAAGGCGACACGGTGGTCATCGACGCCATCTCCGGCGGGGTCGATTCTGGCGGGTCGTTCACCTTCAAGGTAAAGAACCGTGCCTGACGGCCTGACCGACTCGCACGCCCACCTGTCGTACGTGTCGGAGCGCCTGGGAGGCGCATGCATGGCGGGACTGGAAGCGGCATATGGCGCGGGAGGCGCCTTGATCGTCGATCCGGGCGTAGATTTTGACGACTTCCTGCCGCGCCGCGAACGTTTCGGGGCCTGTCCCTTCGTGCGCCTCGCGGCGGGAATATGGCCGGATGCGGAATCGATGAAGGATGTCGAGCGCAGGGTAGCGGTTCTCGATACGGCGGTCAGCGATCCATCGTGCGTCGCCGTGGGGGAGTGCGGCCTCGACTATCACTGGATGAACGGAACCGAAGTCGAGCAGGCTGCCCTGTTCGGAGCCCAGGTTGAGCTGGCTGTCCACAACAGGAAGCCCCTCATCGTGCACTCGAGGTTGGCCTTCGCGCCGACCTTGTCCTTGGTCCGGACCGCGGCCGTGAAAATACCCGTAGTGATCCATTGTTTTGGCTATGGGGAGGACGAGGCCCGCGCCTTCCTGGCCGCGGGCTGTTACCTGTCGTTCGCCGGCAACATCACGTACAGGAAATCGGCAGGGCTCCGGGCGGCCTGCGCGATCGTGCCCGACGACAGGCTCCTCCTGGAGACCGACGCGCCGTACATGAACCCCGAACCGGGAAGGGGCAAGCCTTCGTCGCCCCTCGACATCGGCAGGACCTACGCGGCTGTCTCGGAGATCCGCGGAAGCGGCCCCGGGCACCTGGCCGCGCTGGTGACTGCCAACACCCGCGCCCTTTTCGGTTGAGTCCTATAGCTGGATATCCAGGGGCATGCGCTTCGAGTGGATGCTCTTGGCGTTGTCCTGCATCCCGAAGGCCGCGATCGCGGCCACAGCTCCTGCCTTGACCGCCTGTGATGCCGGCATCGACAGCTCCAGCGTGGTGACGCCGGAAATTTCCGTCACCACCGAGACCACGTCGGTTGCCGCTACGAGCGAGTGCGAATGCCCTTTACCCATTTCAGTCGAGATGGTTTGCTTGCCGCCGTTGACGAAGCCGAGCACCATAAACGCGCCCGACATCTTGTTCGAGCCGACGCCTATGGCCACCCAGCCGGGGGTTGCCGCGCTGACGGCGATGAACAGGGTCTTGGCGTCCGCCGAGAGCCTGGCCGCAACGGTGATGCCGTTGTCGGTCTTCGTGAACGTGTACTCGCCAGCCGAGATCCTGCCGTCGATGATGACCGGCACCGAGGCGCCCGCCTGACCCCATGCCGATGCCGCCGCCAATGCGAGCAACATTATCGCTATTCCATGCTTCATGGTTCCTCCAGCTAATGCATTGAAAAAAAGCGGGCCCCGAGGAGGGGGCCCGGCTCACGACTCTAGGCGAGAATCACCAGCTGTCGTTCATGTCGTCGGTGTCGCGGCTATCTTCCGCAAAGAGGTCGGTGACGGCACGGAGATCGTCGAAATAGACGTAGTACGTCCCGTAAGCCTCCATCGGATCGCATACGATCTTGAATCCGACTACCTTGAGGCCCATCTGGTTGCCGAAGTGGAAATTGCGCTGGATGATGCCTGTCTGGCCATCGGGATTCTGCGGCGGTATCGCGACGGACATCTTCTTCCAGCCCTGGAAGTTGAGCTTGCCCAGGGTAAGCTCGAACTGCTTGTTGAAGGCATCGGAGACTATTACCTTCAGGACATGGTTATAGTTCCTGCCGACGACCCAGACGGAAAGCGTCTTGGTGATACCCTCGACCGGAAGTGGTTTCTGGGCCATCACAAGGATGGTGTTGTCGCCGCGCTTGAAGAATTCCACCTTGGCGCCGTAGGCCTGGATGTCGGCTATCTTGGGATCGATGCCTACGTAGCGTTCTTCTGGCTTCGGTTCATCCGCCTTGGCCGCCGGCCCGCCCGTGAAGAGGCGGCCGCTGGCGACGCCTTCGTCGGGGGAAATGTGTACGTTCCAGAAGCCTGCGGACTCGAACTTGTCCACGGCTACCACTTGGAGCTTCTGCTGGGCGGTATCTATGCCTATCGCGTTGGGATCAGGAGCCCCGACGGTTGCCTGGGCCGAAACAAGAGCGATGGCGGAGAACGCCAGAAGGACGGCAATTGTCTTTTTCATGGTCTCCCCTTACTTGGATGAATCGGAGCTGCCCCAGGTGGTCTCTATCACCTTGGGATCCATCAGGCTGTCACCGTCGAACAGGCTCTCGAAGGTATCAGTCAGGACCTTGAGCTGGTCAAAGTAGAAGTATATGGCCTTCTCCTGCATCGTCGCGTCGGCCTTGGCCGGGGCCGCCGCCACTTCGGTAGGCCTCGTCCAGATGCGCAACTTGACGAGCTTCAGGTTTTCACGCCTGGGAAGGTACTTCTTCGACTGCGGGATGCTCCCGGGGATGTTGACGCGGAGATTCTTCCAGCCCACATGACCGAGATCGCCCATCGGCAGGATATACACGATGCCCTTGTAGTCGCGTATGTACGCTTCCATGTAGTAGTCATAGTTGCCTGACCATACCCACAGGTCGAGCATCTTGACGCGGCCGGGAAGGTCGAGCTCCACGGGCTTGTACGTGGCGCCGTCGCCCGAGCCGGACTTGGTGCCGGGGATCAGGTCCACCCAGTTGTATTCCTTGCGGTCGAACAGCATCGCGACGCCGAGGCTCCGCAGGTCCTTGCCGTTTCCGTTGGAACCGAACAGGGATACCGGCCATGACTTGGCGTAGGCCAGCTTGGGATAATCCTTGGTGGAGAATTTGCTGCCGATCACGAACCAGGGTTGCGCATCGGGCTCGTCGAAGGTCTGTACGACGACGGACTCGAGGTTGACGGTTTCTTCGTCGGCGAAGGCTCCCGTCGCCGCGAGCATGAATACAATGACGAAGGACAGGCAGATCGCCTTTACGACGCGCTGTTTCATCAGGACTACTCCTTGTTTTGAACCATCTATATCAACAATCATCTGCGGCTGGAATTATATTTTTAAGCCAACCCTTTGTCAAACAAATAAGGGCGCACTTCGCATCTATACTTGTATCGGCGTCTTATTTGCCTGCGATAAGCCCCGATATCGGTCATTGACCCCGTCTCGAAAGCTGGAATCTCCATTTTCCAGGCATGCTTCCTGGCCTCCTGTCCTCTACGGCCGTTCGAAGCGCCTCGAGCGTGCCGTCGAAATCCCAGACAATCGAGGCGGAGGCGGCTGAAACCGGGCGGTCCGGGGGCAGCGGGTACTCCGTGACGACGAAGGCATAGCTGTCGAAAGCCTCCCTGACCCAGCGCTCGACGTCGCGAGGGGACGCGGAGACGTATCCCGACCCGATGTCCAAGGCCTTGAACCTGTCGGCGACTGCCTGGGAATAACCGCTTGCCGCAATCTCGACAACGGGGGAGGGTTCTCCTCCCGCGGAATTGTACGCGGCGATGAATGCTTCGGCCTCCCGGCTGTCCCGGAATATGGCTCCGACTGATGAGGCGTCAGCGCCTTCATTCTTGCCGGATCGGGCGGCGAGGCTCTGCCCCGCCAGACTTGCCGCGTCGACGGAGGAGAATACGGCGGCGAACAGCCGCGGATCAGGCGCAGGGTCGGCTTCGCCGATGTAGGCTACCAGGGTATCCGCGTTCCTTGACAGGATGCCCCTTATCTCCGAGGCCAACAGGGGGGAAAGGAATACGACGCGGGGATCATTGGAATCGAGGCCGGCGAACATGAGCGCGGACGCGCCTTCGCCCGGCAAGGTCGCCACGGTCCGGGCGACCGCGCTGAAGGCGCGCGCTGCCTTGGGAGCTGCATACGCGAAGACAGGATCGACGAAGGCCATCGAGCCCGCCAGGCGGCAGCCGGCCATGACCGCAACAAGGCAGGAAAGAGGAACGAACTGCGATGCTGGCGGCCACCGGGTAGGACAAGGACTGTGCACGAAACAATACTACCCCAGCCTCATCCCCGGAACAAGGGGCGGCTCACGATACCGCGCCACCAAAATTTCCCGCCTTGACGATGGTAGTTCCAAGTCATATCCTTGGCTATGTAACCTTCATAAGGAGCCAAACGATGACCAGCTACAAGGAACTAGGACTTTGCAATACAGTCGACCTTTTCAAGAAGGCCGTGGCGGGAGGCTATGCCATTCCCGCGTACAACTTCAACAACATGGAGCAGATGCAGGCGATCATACAGGCTTGCGTCGAGACGAAGAGTCCGGTGATAATGCAGGTGAGTTCCGGAGCGCGCAAGTATGCGAACTCCAACCTGCTGCGCAACATGGCCCGCGGGGCCGTTGAGTACGCCGCGGAACTCGGCTTCAAGATCCCCATCGTCCTTCACCTTGACCATGGCGATACCTACGAGCTGTGCGTCGACTGCATCGAGAACGGCTTTTCCAGCGTCATGATAGATGGTTCGCACCTCCCGTACGACGAGAACGTGGCGCTGACCAGGAAGGTCTGCGAATACGCCCACTCCCGCAAGGACTACGTCTCCGTCGAGGGAGAGCTGGGCGTGCTCGCCGGCGTAGAGGATGACGTATCGGCGGAGCATTCGAACTACACCCAGCCGGACGAAGTCGAGGATTTCGTCAAAAAGACCGGCGTCGACTCGCTGGCCATATCCATCGGCACAAGCCATGGCCGTACCAAATTCAAGCCGGAGCAGTGCACCCGCGACAAGAACGGCATCCTCCTGCCGCCCCCGCTCCGCTTCGACATACTCAAGGAGATCGAGCGCAGAATTCCCGGATTTCCCATCGTCCTTCACGGCTCGTCGAGCGTACCGCCCGAATATATCGCCATGGTCGAGAAGTTCGGAGGCAAGCTCAAGGACTCGGTAGGCATACCCGAGGAGCAGCTTCGCACCGCCTCCAAGAGCGCCGTCTGCAAGATCAACATCGATTCAGACGGGCGCCTCGCGATGACGGCCGTCATCCGGAAGGTGTTTGCCGAAAAGCCCGAAGAGTTCGACCCGCGCAAGTACCTCGGTCCGGCCCGAGACGAACTGAAGAAGCTCTACATGCACAAGAACAAGGAAGTACTTGGTTCGGCCGGGCAGGCCTGAGCAGGCTGGATCGAAGCTATGATATCCGCCAGAAACCTTCTGGCGGCCGTTCTGTTGGCGGCCGCCTCCATTATCCCGTCATTCGCCCAGGACGGCGAGCTCGCCTTCAAGTTCGAAGGTCCCCGGCGTTACGCCGGATTCATTCCTTCAGGGGCCGACGTTTCGCTTACGTACTCAGGCCTCTCGCTGTCGCCCGAAGGCAACACCAGGCTGTTCCTGATGGTCGGCGCCGGGTATGAAAACGGGTCGCTGCTCAGGGACCTGGTGACCGGCGATCCGTGGGCCGCGACGGACGAGGGCTATACCTACGATGCTCCCGACTTCCGGTGGGATCTTGCCTTCATCCAGGGGCTTGCCCGCCGGAACGACGGCGACAACCTGGTGGAGGCCTTCGCCTATTATCGGGGCCGCTACGACGCCTATGCCAACGAGTTGTCATCTGCCGTGTTCCCCGACATCCATGGCATTTTCGGCACTTCGATCATGGGCGGAATGTCATACGACTCCCGCACGTTGAGCGAGCATTACTTCAAGGATGGAATGTACGCCGAGGCTAGCGCGGAATGGGGGCCTGGCATTCTCAACGCCTCGACGGATTTCTGGCGCGTCTCGGGCCAGGTCCGGGGTTTCCTGCCGGTCTTCGATTTTCCGACCGAGGGCGGCAACCGGTTCAACGCGTACCTGGCGGGGTTCGCCGGCGTCGATTACGCAGACGGCACGTCCGTACCAATTTACGTCAACCAGTCCTTCGGCGGAAGGAAGCTGCGCGACTCGCTCGGCGACAGCGTTCGAGGCTACGGCTGGAACAAGTTCGACTCGTCGTTCAAGTCGGTCGCCAACGCGGAGCTCCGCTTGCTCGGACCGTCCCTGGGCCTGGACGCGATCCTGCCGCTGCTGTACGGATTCATCGACACGGGCTTCTATGCGGGGTTCGCCGGATCGACTGACTATGCATCGGCATCGGGTTTCATCGCCTCTGCGGGCGTCGGCGCGGCGATTGACCTTGCCGACGTCGTCCAGCTCGGCGCGTACGCGGGCTTCAGGCTGATGGAAGACAGGCTGTATTACCCCAGGGATGCCTTCTTCTGGGGGATAATGCTGTTCTCCCACTTCTGAGACAGATGAATTGAACTAGACTTGACGGTTTTCATCGACGCCGCGGCGGGCAAGCTCGTCGCAGCGTTCGTTCCAGGCTTCCCCTGAATGGCCCTCTACCCAGGTCCAGCGGGCTCCCAGGGTCGTCGAAAGCGCGTCGAGGCGCTCCCACAGGTCCTTGTTCTTGACCGGGGTCTTGCCTGCGGTGCGCCAGCCGTTCCGCTTCCACGATGCGATCCAGGTGGTAACTCCGTTCTTCACGTACTGGGAGTCGGTGCGGACCTCGACCATTCCCTGCTTGAGCTTGCCTGATTCAACCCTCGCCCGGATGGCTTCCAGGCCTTCGATGGCGGCCAGGAGCTCCATCCTGTTGTTGGTCGTGACCGGCTCCCCTCCGTAGCCTTCCCTGATTTCGCCGTCGGCCAGGGCGACCCAGGCCCATCCGCCCGGGCCCGGATTCCCCGAGCAGGCGCCGTCGCTGTATACGATGCATGTTGCATTCATTGGTTGGGACACTCCTCAACGGGAAACGAGCGCGAGAGAAAACCATGGGATCCAGGTAATCGCCATCAGTACGACAAGCTGCACCAGGAAGAACGGCAGCACGTCCTTGTAGATCTTCATCACCGGCTTGCCGAAGGCATAGCTGGCGAGGAAGAGGTTCATACCGATGGGCGGAGTCAGGAAGCCTATTGACAGGTTCATGATGAAAATGACCCCGAGATGCACGGGATGCACCCCGTATGCGGCTCCAAGCGGTATTACGAGCGGCGAAATGACCAGGACGGCCGAGAAAATGTCCATGAAGCAGCCGACCAGGAGCAACGCGATGTTCAGGAAGAGGAGGAACATGAATTTGGACGAGACGGCATTGGTCATCCAGGCGGAGAAAATGTCGGGGAGTCCCGCTTCCATCGTGTAGAACGACAGCCCCCTCGCGGCGGCTATGATGATCAGGGCTCCGCCGGCTACCGGCAGCGCCTTGGCAATCGCGCCTCCCATGCGGGCGGCGCCCAGGTCGCGGCGTACGGGTCCCTCGACGATGATGACGTACAGGAGGATGATTGCGCCAATTTCCGTTAGACCGGCGAAGCCGGAGAGGTACATTGCCAGGATGAGGAGCGGTATGACTATCTCGGGGAGCGCCTTCCAGGAAGCGATGACAGCCGCCTTGCCCGAGAACCGCCGCCTGGTAGTCCCTGAAGCGGCTCCCTTGGACAGGCTCCTGGCCACGGCCATGGATCCCATAGCGAAGACGAGAAGCGCTCCGGGCATCAGGCCCCCCAGGAACATGTCGCCGATCGAGAACGAGGCGGCGCCCTGAACCACGAAGGTCGCGTTTACCGCGTACACTATCACGGCCATGCTCGGGGGAAAGAGGAGCCCGACCGAAGACGATGCTGTAAGGAAGCCGTGGGCGAAGCTCTCGCCATAGGAACCCGAACCGATGAGAACGGTAGCGAGGATGCCCCCGAGGGCGAGGATGGCAACGCCGTTGGCTCCGGTGAACGTGGTGAAGAAGGCGCATACCAGGACGGCGGCGAACGCTTCCCCCCCCGGCAGCCATCCGAACCATTCCCTGAAGACGGCGACCAGCCGCGCGCCTGCGCCCGACTCGGAGAGCACGAAGCCGGCTATCGTAAACAACGGGATCGCCGGCATGCTGTCGTTCATCAGCAGGTTGTACGCCTCGCTGGGCATCAGTTCGATGCTCGAACCCGCTGCCAGGTACAGGAGGGCCGCGGAGCCCGAAATGACTGCGTACAATGGCAGCCCGGTAAAGGCCAGGCCCACCAGCATGATGATCATGGGTATCTTTGCAATCGAAGCAAACGAGGTCGAGGCGTCGGCGAGCGTGGAAAGCAGTTGCGGCCACGCGCCGAAGGCAGAGCAGATGTTCAATATCGCTGCCGAGGCGAGGAAGGCGCCGACCAGCAGGCCGCCCGCCGCGGCCCACCGTCCGCCGTCCTTGGCCGAGGCGATGTCGTTCACAGTCATCAGGAGAAAGCCGATTGCCATGGGTGACGCGAAGACGGCCATCGGTATGCCGAAGGCCCTGTCCTCAGGTTCGAAGCCGATGAGGAGGAGCGACAGCGAAGCGAAAAACATCATGGCATCGACAGTGGTCGAGGCGCCGATGCGGAATCCGGAGACGACGGTCCACGGGAAGCCAGTCCTGTCGGGCACGGCTCCCAGGGACAGGTGCTTGCTCGCGGCGCCGGCGGCGGCTGCCGCCAGGAACGCCACCGCGATCAGGGCATGCTCGGTCAGGGGCCCAGCCTCGGGAAAGCCCGACCACAACAGCCTGGACATCACCAGGTCCAGGACGGGAACCAGGGCGAGCGTTGCCGCCGCGGTTGCCGCTCCCCAGAGCGCTGTCGTGTATATCGGCCCTTTGAAGGCGGTCGATGGCGCCATGCTATTTACCGAGTGCGGCGTAGATGGCCGCCGAGAAGGCGGGGGAGTACCAGGACGAAATCACCTCGCGCATCCTTTCGGCATAGAGAACGTCCCAGGCCTTGACGTCCGATGCGTCGTACGCCGGTACGATGAGGCCGCCGCGCTTCATCGCCGCTATGCCTTCTTCCTCGAGCCTGACGGCCTCGTCACCGATTTCCTTAGACACCCGTTCGGCCGCCTCGCGGAGCGCGGGCTTGAGCGAGTCGGGAATCCTGTCCCACGAGCGGCGGTTTATGACGATGGCCCCGAAGAAAGGTGCTACCCTGAAGGCGGTCATATGTGTCACCACGCGCTTGTACTGGGACCAGAGGGCCGCGACGAACAGCGGGCTCGAATACATCGCGTCAAGCGCGCCTGAACTGAACTGCAGCAGCGTGGATGCCGAGTCGGCCTTGACGGTCCTCACTCCGATAGACTGCATGAGCTTGGCGAGCGAGTCCTGGGCACCGGGAGCGGAGCGCATCGCCTGCATGTCGCCGCTGGCACGGATGCCGTCGACCCAGGCCTGCGGTCCCTTGGTTTCGGCCTTGTAGGCCTCGACCAGCTTGGCGACCTTGGCCGCTGACTCGTCGCTGAGCTTCAACTGCTTGACGAGCTGATCGGCGTCCGGCGCGGGCGCCATGAAGCCGCCACCCCTGGCAGCGCCGCCTGCCCCGCCCCCCGGACGTCCGCCACCACCCGCGCCGCCGCCCTGGGCGGCCACTGGGGCCGCGAGCAACGCAGCGGCGGCCAGCACTGCAAATCGGATCTGCATAGTGAGAACTCCTGCCTGAATGACCGGCCCGAACCATCCGCCGGGAGTCGGCGTGGGTCGGGTTCACCAATGCTACGCCGGCAGGGTATCCGGGGTTGGGGCGGTCGCCGGAACGAAGGTGATGGTGAAGGTGGTTCCCTCCCCCGGTTCGCTCGCGACCGTGATCGTTCCGCCCCAACCCTCCACCAACCGACGCACGATCGCGAGTCCGAGTCCGGTGCCGCTGGTCGTGGTGGAGAAGGTCGGTTCGAAGATCCGGCCGACCTGCTCCGCACTGATGCCGCGTCCGTCATCCCTGACCTGCAACTGGAGCGGAGCCAGCACCAGCCGCACACTCTCGGCATCGGCACTGCGGGCGTTGTCGAGCAGATTGAGGAGCACCTGGATCAGCTCTTCGCGACGCACGGCGCAGGGGGTGGCCGATTGTCCCACCAGTTCGACCCGAGGTTCGCCGGCGGCCAGAGCGTAGAGTTCCACCACCTCGCGTACCGCAGTCTCCAGGTTGACCGGTTCGAGCGGACCGTCATCACCGGTGGTCGGGCCACCGTAGCGGGCAAAGGCGCGCGCTATCCGGTCGAGACGATCGATCTCGACCAGCAGTCGGCTGGCGGTCTGATCGACCTGCTCGGCAAACTCGGGTCGACCGTCAGCACGGAGACGTTGAAGGTGCTGCAACCCCAGCCGCATCGGGGTGAGTGGATTCTTGATTTCGTGGGCGACCTGTCGTGCCATCTCTCCCCACGCGAGGATTCGCGCCGCACGCGAGGCCTCGGTGATGTCGGTGACCGCGATCACCAGACCGCCATCGCCGAGCGGAGCAACCGTCACCGCGACCCTGAGCTCACCGATTTCCAGTTCGCGACTCTCGGCATCGCGGGTGTGGGGGCCGAGCAGCCGGTGGACACCCTCCCCCACCGCCTCCCAGCCAGCAGGCAACTGCGCAATCAGCGGCTGCTCGCGCGCGACCGCTATCCCCAGCAGCGCCTCGGCGCGCGGATTGACGTGCATCACGGTACCATCAGCCGACACGCCGATGACGCCCGTCGCGACGGTGGAGAGAATCGCCTCGGTGCGCGAGCGACCCGCCTCGAGTTCCGCTTCGCTCTCGCGCAGGTCGCCCTCCATCTGGGCTATCGCGCCGAAGACCGGCTCGAACTCGGCCGGCGGGTCGCCCAGGTCGGGCAGC
Source organism: Spirochaetae bacterium HGW-Spirochaetae-7 (assembly GCA_002839245.1). GTDB lineage: Bacteria > Spirochaetota > Spirochaetia > Treponematales > UBA12059 > SZUA-370. The sequence goes on from PGXR01000028.1 coordinate 15,132, forward strand.
GGTTCCCGATGGCCGATGGCCAGCGCGGTGCGGGCCAGCGCCTCGATCGGCTGACCGAGGGCGCGGGCCACCAATCCGGCGACGACGACCGCGGCGATCCCCCCCCCAAGTGATGCCAGCAGCAGCAGCAGGGCGATGTCGACCTGCTCCCGCTGGAGCTGCGCTTCGGCACCCGGAAGCACGGCGGCCAGGACGGTGCCGAGCGCGGCGGTCTGCTCCACGCCGAGTCGCAGGTTCACTCCCGGGAGCCCGGCCACATTGGTCGAGGCCTCGTTCGATTCGGTGCGCGCCAGCGCGGGATCGATCACCGGGGCGAGCAAACCGAGCTCGGCGAGCAGCGGAGTGCTTGCCGCCACCAGACGGCCCCGACGGTAGATTGCGAGGTCGGCCCCGACGCCGTCGGCCAGCAACTCGAGCGCGGCCCGATCGGGATCGGCTTGCGTGACCTGGGCGAGTTCCCCCCGTACCACTGCGTTGCGCAACACGCGGGTCACTTCGGCACCACGTTCACGGGCCGAGTCCTGCTGCAAGCGGAGCAACGACCAGAGCGTGAACAGCACCGCCGGTACCAGGAAGAAAGCGGCCAGGGTAGCAGCGACGGTCCGTCGGTATGAGCGGCGGAATACTCCCATGACAGCTCCGCCGCCACCACCAATCAGCCCCCGGCAAATCAGCCAGGCGGTGAGGACGATCAACACGTCGAGCAATACCGTCACCGCCGCGCGCACCGCGAAGGGGCGATTGCGACTGATGCCGATCTCCGCTCGGGCGACCACCGGTTGCGCACCCGACTCCACCAGCCGGTCGGCCCTGATCCAACGGCCACTGCGCCGGAACTCCGGGGTGTCCGGTTCGGTGATACCCGGAAGCTCGCGCACCAGGTAGGCCGGATCGCGCGGTGATCGCCAATCGACCAGGCGACCGAAACGGGTGGGTGCGATGATGCGGGAGCGAGGCCCGATCGTCACAGTCACGATGGTATCGCCCGCGAGGGGGACCACCAGCACTTCGTGGCGGCCGCTGCCCCGCGGCAGGGAGATGCGTCGACGACTGGCGGTTGCGACCTCGACCACTCGCTCGAGGTCGGCCCAGTTGACGGCTAGCTGGTCGAGGGCCACGTACTCTACTGGATCCCCCCGATACCAAACCGCCAACATGGTGGGCGTCTCGAGGGTGGCCACTTCGGAGCCACGCCAGGCGGAGTAGAGACGATCCAGTCGGGTCAATCGCTCAGCGCTGATGCGCTCACCCAGTGCCTCCAGCGCTAGCACGGCTCCCTGATCGAAGCGGGCTCCGAGCCGATCGAGGTCGGCTTGCGCCAACTGCTGCCGCTGATCGAGCGAGGCACCCCATGCGGCGAGCGCTGCGAGCACTCCCGCCATGGTGGTGATCGCCACCCGGCGGGCTCCCTCCGAGGTGACCGGGAGCAGCGCGGCGACGGGAACCGCCCAGAGCGGGGCCAGCCACCAGAGCCATCCGGCGGGTGTCCAGGCAATGACGCCCGCGGCGCCGACCAAAATGGCGCACCCAGCCGCGATGATGCCCCACTTGTGTGTCGCGGTGGCATCGCGACCGGAGCGCAGCGGTGCCGCGGCGATCGCGAGGTAGGCGCTGGCTCCCAGCGCCAGCACCGCCTGCCAACCGAACCAGCCCAGCACCCCGCTGAGTTCGATCGCCGGCGCGAGCTGTCGTCCCACGGCGAACATCATGGGGGGGGCACTGGCCAGCAGCAGCACCGACGCCCCGAGGCCGATCGGGGTGCGACGGGCAGGCCGCCGCCAGAGCACCACGGCGAACATCAGTAGCGAGAGACCGGCGAGAATCCCGAACACCAGTGGTCCGCCGGTGACGGATGGTGCCGCCAGCGTGCGGGCCATCGCCCAGGTCGGGAGCAGCAGGGTCGCTGCGCGGACCAGCGGAGGCGGTCCTCCAATCAGGACCATGATCACCAACCCGACCAGTCCTGCGGCCGCCAACCAGCGGCCGAGTCTAACCTCGTGGGCGATCAGCCGGTCGGCCGTCGGCGCCACTGTTATCATTGTCTCTCTCAGGTGCGCGGTGGCCTCCGCCGCCGACGCAAACGGCCGGACCTCTGCCAGGGGGGGGGTCGACCAGCGCCACTCCACCCCGTGCCAGCCGCGACTCAGCGCGGTGAGGGTGCGGCCGGGTGCTGGCAACCCGGCTCCGGCATCCAGCAGGATGGCGACCTGCGCCTCGCGCGTTGCCCCGACTTCCCTGATCACCAGCAAGCGGGCAAACGGGGTGGTCACCAACGAGACCGGGGCCAAACCGGAGACCGGCTCGACCCGGCGAGCGCCGGCAACTG
>PGXR01000029.1 GCA_002839245.1 Spirochaetae bacterium HGW-Spirochaetae-7
AGAACACTACGATGTCGATGGTGCCGCCGTAGCCTTCGACCTTGCCGAAGGCCATTTTCTTGCCCTTCCTGGTGACTATCTCGCGCCACTCCACCAGCTGTCCTACAAGCGTGTACTCCTTGTCCGGGGTCGACCGGTCCAGCCGGCCAAAGTCGACGTCGCAGCAGCGGTTGTATATCTCCTTGAATTCATCGAGCGGGTGCCCGGAGAAGTAGAATCCCAGCAGGGCTTTCTCGGTGCGCAACAGGTCTGCGCGGGGCAACTCGGCGGCCGGCTCGAAACGGAACGGCGGGAACTCCTCCTCTGATGCGGACTCGAACAGGCTCGTTTGCCCGTATGCGCCGGCGTCGGCTTTCTTCTGCGCGTAATCGAAGGACCGTTCGAGGTTCAAGGCAAGTTCGGCCCGGCGGTAGCCCATGGCGTCGAAGCAACCGGCCTGGATGAGCGTCTCGATGACGCGCTTGTTCATCGATTGCACGCCGACCCTCTGGAGGAAATCGAGAAAGTCGACGAATGGCCCGCCCTTCTGGCGTTCCGCAACGATGGCGGCGACGACACCCTCGCCTACTCCCTTGACGCCTATGAGTCCGTAGACGATGCGGCCGTCCGATACCGAGAACGTGGCCTCCGAGCGGTTTACGTCGGGAGCGGCAAGCTCGATGCCCATAGCCCTGGCCTCGGCTATGTACTGCGTGAGCTTGTCGGTGTTGTTTATCTCGTTGGTCAGGTTGGCGGCCATGTACTCGGCCGGGTAATTGGCCTTGAGCCAGGCCGTACGGTACGCGACCACCGAGTACGCGGCCGCGTGGCTCTTGTTGAAGCCGTAGCCGGCGAACTTCTCGAGCAGGTCGAACACCTCGTTCGCGTCACGTTCCGCCATGCCCTGGGTCTTCCTGCAACCCTCTATGAACAGCACGCGCTGCTTGGCCATCTCCTCGTGCTTCTTCTTGCCCATCGCCCGGCGCAGTATGTCCGCGCCGCCGAGCGTGTAGCCCGCGAGGATCTGCGTGGCCTGCATGACTTGTTCCTGGTAGACGATGACGCCGTAGGTTTCCTCGAGTATCGGCTTGAGCGACGGATGCGGATACGTTATCGGCTTGCGGCCGGACTTGCAGTCGACGAACTGGGGGATGTTGTCCATCGGGCCCGGCCGGTACAGGGCGTTGAGCGCTATCAGGTCCTCGATACGGTTAGGCTTGGCCTGCCTGAGGATGCCCTGCATCCCGTCAGACTCGAACTGGAATACGCTCGTGCTCCTGCCCTCGCCGAGCATCGAAAACGTCTTCTCGTCGGTCTCGGGGATATCCTCCTCGACCATGTCGACGCCTCGTCGGCGCATGAGCGCAAGGGTGTTCTTGATGAGCGTCAGGGTCTTGAGGCCCAGGAAGTCCATCTTGACGAGTCCGCACTCCTCGAGGAGCTCCATCGTGAACTGTGTGGCGACGATGCCCGTCTTCGGGTCCTTGAACAGCGGCACGTAGTCGGTCAGCCGCGTCTTGCCTATGACGATTCCCGCTGCGTGGAAGCTCGTGTGCCGGTTCTTGTTCTCGAGCTTCCTGGCCATCTCGAAGAGTTCCTGGTACCGGGGGTTCTCGGCCAGGTCCCTCAGCTTCGGCTCCTGCTCGAAGGCCCGCTCGAGGGTCATCTTGGGATCCTCGGGCACGAGCTTGGTGATCATGTTCGATTCGTCGATGGAAATGTCGAGGGCGCGGGCCACGTCCTTGAGGACAGCCTTGGCCTTGAGAGTGCCGAAGGTGATTATCTGGCCGACGCGGTCGTTGCCGTACTTCTCCGTCACGTACTCTATGACGGCTCCGCGGCCTTCATAGCAGAAGTCCACGTCGAAGTCGGGCATCGATACGCGCTCGGGATTGAGGAAGCGTTCGAAGAGGAGGCCGTAGCGCAGCGGTTCTATGTCGGTGATCCGCAGCGAGTAGGCAACTATGGAACCCGCGCCTGAGCCGCGACCCGGTCCGACCGGTATGTCGCGGTCCTTGGCCCAGTTGATGAAGTCGGCGACGATGAGGAAATAGCCGACAAAGTCCATCAGGATGATGGTCGCCAGCTCGTAGTCAAGCCTGCGCTTCGTCTCCAGGTCGTGTGCCGGATAACGCCGCTCGAGCCCCCTGTAGCTGGCCCATACGAAATAGCGGGTTACCGGCGTCGCCATCCTGGCGGCGAGCGCCGACCGGACGCCGGGCGCCAGCTCTGCCGTCGGGACCTTGCCGTAGCGGGGATTCGGCTTGCAGACGTCTTCGTCCGACATCCCGGCTATGAAAGCCTTGACGCGCCCGACCTCCGGCTCGGCCTGGCTGTCATCTTCTGCGGTATAGACCGACGGTATCTCGAACTCCGGCAACAGCGGACCCGGCAACCGTATAGACAGCTTTACCATCTCGTTGACGAGCAGCGTGTTTGAGATGGCTTCGGGGACCTCCTTGAACAGGTCGGACATCTCCTCGGGGCTCTTCAGGTAGAAGTCGGGGCACGGAAATCGCATGCGGCTCTGGTCGGAAACCTTGCGGTTGGTACCGACGCAGAGGAGCGCGTCATGGGCGGCAGCATCGTTGCGCTCAAGGTAGTGCACGTCGTTCGTGGCGACGAGGCGCACCCCGAGCCGCCTTGCCATCGGCACCAGTTCGCGGTTGACGCGCGCTTCCTCGTCCATGGCGTGGTCCTGGAGCTCGAGAAAGTAGTTCTCCGCTCCGAACAGCTCGCGGTAACGCCCGGCGACGCGCTCGGCATCGGCGGGGCGGCCTAGCAGTATCAGCTGCGGCACTTCTCCCGCGATGCATGCCGTCGAACATATGAGCCCCTCGTGGTATTCAGTCAGGAGTTCCCAGTCGATGCGCGGCTTGTAGTAGAAGCCTTCCGTGTACGACCGCGACGAGAGCATCGTCAGGTTGCGGTATCCAGTCTCGTCGCGGGCCAACAGGATCAGGTGGTAGTACTTATTGCCGCCCTCGGTGCCCGTCTTGTCCCTGCGCGTAGCCCCGGCTACGTAGAATTCGCTGCCGACTATGGGGTTGATGCCGGCCTTCTTGCATTCCTTGTAGAATTTCAGGGCGCCGAACATGTTGCCGTGGTCGGTGATGGCCAGGCCGGGCATACCGAACTCTAGTGCCTTGCGTATGAGGCTGGAAGCGCTGGCCGCGCCGTCGAGCAGTGAATGGTCGGTATGCACGTGGAGATGGACGAAAGACATGGCCGGAGTATACCCGCCGCCGGGCCGCCGGTAAAGTCGTCGAACTTCCGGAATTTTTCAGGGCGGCATCATTATTCTATGGCGCGGAAAGCTTCGTGCGTCTATCATCGAGGCATGAATACGATGTCAACTTTCCTGCAGTCCTACAGGGGACTATTCGACCCGACGCCTTCGGACGCCGAATACGTGCGCATGGCCTGGCTCGAGACCCCGCTCGGGCCGATGCTGGCCGGTACCGACTCCACATCGCTCAGGTTTCTCGAATTCACCGACAGGAGGGCGGTGGACGCCCAGATCGCGGCGTTGCGAAGGACGAGCCGTCTCCCGCTGGCTCCCGGCGAGTGCGCCTTGACCGACCTCCTCCGGGCGGAACTGGCTTCGTACTTCGCGGGAAAGTTGCGTTCGTTCTCGATGCCGGTCTCCGCGCCGGGGACGCCGTTCCAGTCGCGGGTCTGGCAGGCCCTCCGGACGATTACATATGGCTCTACGAAAAGCTACGGCGAGATCGCCAAGATAATAGGATCCCCCGGTGCATCGCGGGCGGTCGGCGCCGCCAACGGCCTCAACCGAGTGGCCATCGTCATTCCCTGCCACCGGGTGGTGAACACCGATGGGTCGCCCGGCGGCTACGGAGCCGGCCTGGAACGGAAATTGGCCCTTCTAGCGCTGGAACGAAAAGCCCTCGGGTGACTTTCACCTGCCCGTCGGCGTCGGTATCGAGGCGAGGTGGAACGGCGTTCCGTACAGCTCGCCGAGCGCGTCGCAGGTAAGCACCGACTCCATCGGCCCCACGTCCAGGAGGCGACCGGAACGCATCAGGGCTACCTCGTCAGCGGCAGCCATGGTGAAGGCGAGGTCATGAGTCGAAAGCAGCACCCCGACGCCCGAGTCGGCGAGGCTGCGTATGGCCGCTCCTATCGTGGCGACGTGCGCTGGGTCAAGCATGTCGCTTGGCTCGTCGAGGAGAATCCAGGCGGCTTCCTGGACCAGTGCGCGCGCTATCCTGACAAGCTGCAGCTCTCCTCCCGACAGCGCGGTGATGCGTCGCTCCGCCTTTGGGCCCATTCCCACGGCCGCGAGGGCAGCGCTCGCCTTGTCAATGTCGCATCCCGACGGAAGGGCCAGATACGGCAGGTGCGGCGCCCTCCCGAACGATACGTACTCGATGCAGGTAAAGGCGAAAGCCAGGCGTTCCGACTGCGGCAGGAAGGCCACGGTACCGGCCCGTTCCACGATGCCCGTCCCTGCTTCTAACCAGCCCGCTCCTATGCCCAGTACCGTCGATTTGCCCGAACCGTTGCGGCCAAGGAGCGCGGTCACTCGGCCTGGCTTCACGACCAGGTTGAAGCCCAGCACCGCAGCGTCGGATTCCCCCTTGTATCGATACGAAACGTCGATGAATCGCACGTCGCTAGGAGCCTGTCGGACTTAGGATTTTGATCGGACGAAGGTGATCTGCGAGTGAAAAACTGGCAAGGATTGAGGGCCACACTTGCTGTATGGCCCGATTGACGAGCCTATTTTGCGACGCAGAGCATCGAGTCCGGTCAAAAAGCACTGGTTTGATTTGCATTTCTCTTATTTTCTCCTAAAAATATTTATTGCGTTCCCAGGCCCGACAGGCTCCTAACCCCGTTCCACGTTGATGCGGCGCCTGACGAGCAGGAAAAAGAATACCACGGTGCCGATGAGCGACGTTGTGATGCCAAGCGGCAGCTCGCCGGGGAAGAGGCCTCGTGAGACGGCATCGCACATGACCACGAATATGGCTCCGAGTATGGCCGAGCCCGGCACCGTCGACGAACCGTCTCCGCCGAGTACGAGCCTCGACAGGTGGGGGACGATGAGGCCCACCCACGCGACGACCCCGGCCATCGCGGTGACGGCGGCAACTCCGGCGGCGGCGGTCGTGAGCACCACCGCCCTTTCCAGGCGCGGCCTGGCGCCAAGCGAAGCGGCGGTAGCCTCGTCGAGCGACAGGAGGGCCGTGCGCCAGCGCAGCGCCACAAGGAGGCTGACCGAGGCCAGAGCTACCGGTGCGGCTACCGTCAGGCTCTTCCACGAAGTGCCCGACAGGCCGCCCATCAGCCAGTACGTTATCTCAGGCAGGGTTGAAAGCGGGTCGGCGCCATACTTGATCAGCGCGACCAGCGCCGAAAAGAAGGCCGACACGGCCATTCCGGACAGTAGCAGGCGAAGGACGGCGCCTCCGAAGCGTATGCGTCCGGCCATCGCCACCGACATGCCCAGGGCCAGCAACGCGAAGCCGAACGCCGAGCCGAACAACGCCATCGATCCGCCGCCGACCAGCATCGACAGGGCCGCGCCGAACGATGCGCCCTGCGACACGCCAAGGAAGCCGGCGTCCACCAGGGGATTGGCGAACACGAACTGCATTGCTGCGCCTGATGCGCCCAGGGCAGCCCCGAGGAGCAAGGCTCCAATCGTCCTCGGAAGCCTGACCAGCAGGACGACGCGCAACGCCATCGGATCGTCGAAGAGGATGCGGGGATCGATGAAGCCCGGCGTTGGATAGCGGCCGAAAAGCAGGGCCGCGCATGAAACCGCAAGGAGCAGGAACAGCGCCAGTGCCAGCGAGACCGGGGCGGTGCGGGCCTGGGCGACCCGCCCCGAAGGAATCATTTACCTGTCCCGTTAAGGCGTGGCAATATTTTGGAATCGAAGGCGGCTGCGTCAAGCCCGTAGAACAAGCCGAAGAAACGCCTGGCCTCGGCCTCTACGCTGTAGCCTGGCATGGAACCGGGGTTGATGGCGTCAGCAAGCCAGAGGAGGCCCATCCCCCATCGGGTATCCGGCTGGTCCCAGGACAGGAAGTCCTGGGCAAAGCCGACTATCTTGCCGGATTTTGCGGCCTTGAGCCCCGAATAGCGGGGATCGGCCGCGGTGCGCGACGCGATCACGGAGGCAGGCTCCTTGTACGATACTACGACGAACACGTCCGGGTTCCACGCGGCAACCTGCTCGGGCCCGACCTTGGCCCAGCCGGATCCGGGGTTGGCTCCTTTCCAGACGGCCTGGCCGCCGGCCATCTCGACGAGGAGGGTCTGGATCCAGGAGTCGGGAGGCACTTCGAAACCGTCTCCCACAGCCTGGACCAGCAATACCCGCGGCTTGGCCGCTCCCGGCTTCGCCATCGCGGAGGAAGCGGCGCGCCCGGCCATGGCGACGACGCCGCGGTAATAATCTATCAGAACCGTCGCCCGTGCCGGGTCCCCGAAGATGCGGCCGACGTTCGCGAGATCCTTGTAGTAATCATCGGGCGTCTCGAGGTCCAGGTAAGCGGTCTTGACACCGAGCGAGTCGAGGCCGGGGCCGAGGGTCTTCTTCAGGCTGGACTTGAGGATGACCAGGTCGGGCTTGTACGACGCGTAGACCTCGACGCCGGCCTGCCTGTCGAACGGGGGCAGCGCCGAGAAGCCGGGGTACACCGTCTCGAGGAACACCCCTAGACCCTGGTCCGTCCCGCCAACCGCGACCACGGCCGGCCTCGCGACCGGAAACGAGTAGACGACGTCCGCGACCATTGTGACGGCTTTGCCGCCCAGGACGACGCGGCCTGGAACCTGGGCTCCGGCGGCGAAGACGGCAGATGCGAGGAGAACGGCCATAAGCAAGATGCTTCTTGTTTTCATGGCCATGATACTATCATGCGTTTTCTGAATGCTCAAGCTCATTCAGTGAGTATCGTTCATTTATTGCCTGTTTCGCGCATGGCAGCATCATGCGATGCTGCATAGGCTTCGGGCGTATCCAGGTCGGCGAATATGCCATCGTCGTCCACTTCGACGCTGTCCCATCCCGAGGCGAGCAGGTATTCGCGCAGGCGCGAGTCTGGTTCGAGAGCGGCAAGACCGCCGAACATCGCCGCGGGTATCCAGACCGGGTGTCCGAGCCTCCCGCCAAGTGCGGCGAACACCGCGGTTGGCTTGCCTTCGACCGCCAGCCGAGCCGCTTCAGCCGCGACCGCCTCGAACGCTGCCACCGGAATACGCGGCATGTCCGCCAGCGCCACGAAGCAACCTGAAGCGCCGCCCGGTCCGCCTGCTTCGGCGGCTATCGATGAAAGCCCCGCTCGTATGGAACCGAGCATGCCTCGCTCCCAGTCAGGATTTTCGACGAGCCTGAGCTCGGGCCTGTCCGCAAAGGCGTCGAAGAGTTCGCTGGCGCGGTAGCCGGCCACGAGCACCGGACACAGACCGGCACGGAGGACTGTTTCCACGACCGCACCACAAACGGTCGTCGCGCCCCAGGGCAGGAGAGGCTTCCAGGCGCCCATGCGTGACGATCGGCCCGCGGCAGGAACGATGCAGTATCCAGAAGCCTTGATGATGGCATGATGTGTCATGAGGACAGTATGCTACCCAGGAAAAAGCCCGGCAAGACCCGTTCCGGCGCAGACAGGACGGTTCCAACGATATTCGACCTTCATACTGTCCGAGTATTTAGGTATACTATCCTTGGTAGTTCAACCGGATCGCAAGGAGACAGCCGCGTGGCGATAACGCTTTCGACCCTCGAGTCGTACATGGTAGACGAAGGCCTCAAGTATTCGCAACACGACGATTACATACGCACGAGTTTCGCCACCGACCTGTACCGTGACCAGGACGGAGACCCGAGCGTCTTCATCATCGCCAGAGTCGAGGAAGACGGCGAGTATTTCAAGCTTATGGCGCCCAACCTCTACCACTACCCGCCTGACGGCGAGAACTGCTCGGAGGTCTTCAGGATACTGCTGGGCGTCTGCTGGAGATCCAAGCTAATCAAGTACGAGTATGACGAGCGCGATGGGGAGATCCGGGCCATAGTCGAATTTCCGCTTGAAGACGGCACCTTGACGGGCAAGCAGTTCCTGCGCTGCCTGAACGGACTCGTGCAGATAATAGACGAATACCACGCCGCCATAGCCACGGCCATAGCCGGCGGCCAGGCGTCACTGGACGAGGCCGAGGATACGGCCGACAATATACGCAAGGCCGAGAAGGTCCTCAGGGCCGCCGGCGTCGACCGCAACAGGATGGCCGCCGACCCAGACGGCATCCTCCGATTCGAGGAGTGAGCATGTCGCGATACGACAAGTATTCCGAAAGCGCGCTCGACGTCCTCGTAAAAAGCCAGGACATAGCCCTGCGCGGGGCCGTCGGGGAGACAGGCTTCCGCGACCTCGCCGAGGCCCTGGTGCTGTCCGACATGCCCGACATGATCGCGATAGCCAAGAACAACAACGCCGTCGTCGACGTCGAGCTGGTCAAGTCGCTCAACGAGCGTATCGAGTCGAGCTCCGTGCGCACGGTCGACGGTCCGGTGAAGATATCCGGCGAGTTCCGCACCATCCTGGACAAGGCAGAGGCTCTTGCCGGCGACGCGAAGGTGGAGCCGTCCCACCTGATACAGGCCGCCTGGCCAACGATCAAGAAGGAGCTTGCTCCATTTTTCCGGCTGGAGGCCGCTCCGTCGCTGTCGATACCCGAGGAGGAGATAGACCTTCCCGACATCGGCCCTCGTTCGAGGCCGAACGAGGCCGTCTCCACCCTGCTGCGTTTCGGCGACGAACTGACGGCCGCCGACGCCGACTTTCCCGTCTACGGCCGCGAGTCTGAACTTGACGCTCTGACGTCCGTCCTGATCAAGTTCTGGAAGCCGAACCCCCTCATCATAGGCGAGAGCGGCGTGGGCAAGACCGCCCTGGTCCAGGGGCTGGCGATGCGCATCAAGTCGGGAACGGTACCGGCCAGGCTCAAGAGCGCCAGGATATTCGAGGTGCGGGTATCGGAACTGCTCGCGGGCACCTCGCTGCACGGGGCGCTGGAGGAAAACGTCAACCAGCTGGTCGAGGCGGCTGAGGCGCTTCCCGACGCCTTCCTGTTCATAGACGAGATCCACCAGGTGGTTCCCTCGTTCGCCAACAATCCCATCTCGGAAGTCCTGAAACCCGCCCTGTCGTCGGGCCGCATACGCTGCATAGGCGCCACCACCAACACCGACTACGCGCGCTACCTTGAAAAGGACTCGGCCCTGCTGAGGCGGTTCCAGACTGTGCTCGTCAAGGAACCCGACGAGTCTGAACTCGGCAGGATAGTGTCGGGCGTGGCTCCACGTCTCGAGAAGCATTTCGGCATCTCGATTCCGGAGCCTGTCCGCGCCCGTGCCATAGAAGTCGCGAGGCACTACCTGCCGATGAAACGCTTTCCCGACAAGGCGCTCGACGTGCTTGACCGTGCGTCCGCCAAGGCCGTCTTCGCCGGCGAGACCGAGCTGGTCGAGGCCCGCCTCCTGGACGCCGTGCGCGACATCGCCAACGTCGTCGTCGAACCCGGGCTCGACGAGGCCAGCGGGCTTGCCGGGCTCGAGGCGGCGATTGCCAGGGACGTCCTCAGGCAGGACGAGGCCATACGCACCATTTCACAGGCAGTCCGCGTCTCAAGGATGCGCCTCGACCCGCGCAGGGACAGGCCGAGCGGAGCATTCCTCCTTACCGGGCCAACCGGTGTCGGCAAGACTGCCCTTGCCGAACGGCTGGCTCACGCCCTGTCCGGCCGCGAAGACGCGCTTTTCCGCATAGACATGAGCGAATTCTCCGACGGACATACCGCCGCCCGCCTGCTTGGAGCGCCTCCCGGCTACATCGGCTACGACGACGCCCCGCTCCTGACCCGTGCCGTCGACGCCTGCGCGGGCGGGGTCCTCCTCCTCGACGAGTTCGAGAAGGCTCACCCCCAGGTGCACCGGCTCTTCCTGCAGATACTCGACGCCGGCCGCGCCACCGACGCCACGGGGCGATCGCTGTCGTTCTCCTCGCTCACCATCATAGCCACCTGCAATGTCGGCGGAGACTCTGGCCCAGCTCTCGGGTTCGCATCGGGAACCGATGCCGTACCTGGCCAGGCACGAGTCCCGATGGCGGCGTTGCGGCGGGCCTTTCCGGTGGAACTCCTCAACCGCTTCGACGCCATCGTGCCTTTCCGCGCCCTCGACCGGGACGACGCGGCTTCGATACTGTCCGGCGTCATCGTCCGCGACGCCAACGCCAACCTCCGCCGCGAGTATGGCCTGGAACTGTCGTTCAGCCCCCAGGCGCTCGACGTGATACTGGACTCGGGCTTCTCTGTGGAATTCGGCGTACGAGACCTCCAGCGGGCCTACCGCCGCCTCGTGTCGGTGCCGCTCGCGTCGATCGTCGGCCGGGCTGCCGGCGGCGGCAGGATGCAGGTGGACGTCGAGGAAGGCTCGCTGCGCTTCGATCAGGACAAGATTGAAATAGACTAGTGATAGCGCCGTTTCCGCGGCACGGAAGGGAGTCATGATGGCGAAGCACGTGATTGACGAAGTGACGGGATTCTACAGGATCATAGAGCTCAAGGCCTTCAGGCGGACTGAAGGCGTCTCGTTCGACGTCGTGCCCATGGAGTTCCTGCCGCATATCGAGGGCATCGACCGGGTCGTGCACAAGCGCTTCGCCCTGTCTCCCGGCTCGGTCGGCGACATCGAACGCCCCTGGTACATGCATCCCTACCAGGAAGACAACCTGCTGGTGCTGCACGGCTCGAGGAGCGTAGACATCTATACCATGAAACACCGCCGCATGGAGTCGTTCATCGTCGAGCCCGAGCGGATAATCCACAACGGCGAGGTCGTCTACGAAGGACCTGCCATGCTCGTCTGGCCGACAGGCGTATTCCACCGCATAACGTCGGGCGAGGAAGGCTCAGCGTCGCTCAACTTCGCGTCCAGGCTGCCAGGCTTCGACGTCAAGACCAACTTCAACGTCTACGACCTCGACCTCGCGAACGCCAAGTCAACGCTGCTCCGCTCGGGATACCTGGACCAGAACCCGAGCTGAAGCCCCGGCAAGCGAAACGGCCCGCCGGCTGCGCCTGGCCTTCCGGTCACATCGTAGTCAGGAGGGCCCAGACCGCGGCGCCAAGCGCGCTCAAAGCGACCAGCCATACCCACAGCGGCAAGGGAGCGGGTGCCCGGTTCGGGACGGCGGAAGGCCTTCCATAGGCTCGGTCGATCGAAGGCATGCTGTAGCCGCAGACAGGGCATCCGTGGGCGAATTTCTCGGCCGAGCCTGAAAATTCGCAGCGCGGACAACGGACCGCGGAGAAGAACCTGCCGCATTCCGGGCAGGCCCGTTCGTCTCGGCCGACCTCGGCACCGCAGTGTTCGCAGAAGAACCTCGGCGCCTTGACGGCTTTCAGGCTTTTTCCTTCGTCGCCGTATTCCTTCCACCCGATTCTCCCGCCGGCTTCGATCCTGACTGCGCATTGGTCCCGCCCGACGAGGAAGGAGAGGTGGCAGAGGCGGCGGCTGAAGGATTCTCTTTCTTGGGAGCGGCCGAAGCCGGTGAATCCGAGCTGGATTCCGAACCGGTAGACTTGCCGTTGGCGGGAGCTGCGGGATTCTTGCCCTTGGAATCATTGACGTAGAAACCGTTGCCCTTGAAGATGACGCCGGAACCGCCGAATATTATCCGGCGCACGGCCTTGCCGCATTCGGGGCAGTCACGGACGGGCTCGTCTGACATGTTCTGCACCCGTTCGAAGGAATAACCGCATTCCCTGCACTCATATCCATATGTCGGCATACCGGAACCTCGCAAAACTGGATGAATTGTTATTGAAGCTTCTTGAAAACGCATCGGCATTTTGAAAAACCCTCATCGGATTGACGATAGCGTTCAAAATACCGGACGAGCAAGTCGTCGATGCTCTGCCCATCCTCAAAGATACCCAAAAAGAAGGGTACGAGTAAAGGCTGCTTGCCGGCATCGATTGTTACATGCCGGCGGCGACGGCTACTTGCCGGCGAGCCCCCCGAGGTATTCTTCGATGAATTCCTTCGGTGTCAGTTCCTTGTCGAGGATGCGGTGGACGCCGCGGCATATGGGCATGTCGATGCGCTTCTCGTCGGCTATCCTGCGGACGAAACGGCTGGCGGGCGCGCCTTCGGGAAGGTAGCCGAGTTCACCTATCCTCCCGACGAGGTCAGCGGCGTTCCTGAACGGGGAGAGCGCGTGCTTCTCGACTATTTCCCTGCCGAAGCGCCTGTTGCGGCCGTGGATCGAGCGGCAGGTCACGTCGAGGTCGCCGACGCCGGCGATCGACGTAAATGTCTCGGGATGCGTAGCGCCGAGCGCCAGGCCGAAGGCCTGTATCTCGTTCAGGCCGGCCGCGAGAAGCATAGACTCGGTGTTGTCCCCGAAGTGGTTCGATTCGGCCTTTAGCGCGTCGAGTATGCCGAAGGCTATGGCGATGACGTTCTTCACTGCTCCACAGACCTGCACGCCGACCACGTCGAGGGACGGGAACACGAGAAGGCTCCTGCTCCTGAGGAGTTCGCGGACCCTGATGGCGTTGCGGCCGTTGGCGCTGGCGGCGGCCAGCCCGGTGATAATGCCGCGCGATACTTCCTCGGCATGGCTCGGGCCTGAAACGTAGACCAGGTTGCCGCGGTAGAAGCCAGGCAGGTAGTCTTCCAGAGTCTCGACGATAAGGCGCGGCCCCCGCTCGGTATCGATGAAGCCCTTGGTCAATACGGCTATCAGCGATTGCCCGTCCATGATATCCGGGGACATGAGTATCCGCTTCACGGCGGGGAGCAGGAATGGCGAGGGTACCCCAAGGAATATCGCTTCCATGCCATTCGCCGCGTCCAGGGGTTCGGTACTGGCATGCAGGTTGCCAGGCAGCCTGACGCCAGGCAGGTACGTTTCGTTCTCGTGCCTGCCGTTGATGGCCTCGACGAGCGCGGGCTCGCGTGCCCAAATCGTAACGTCATGGCCGTTTTCCGCCAGGGCCTTGGCGACGGCGGTACCCCAGGCTCCTGCGCCAAGCACCCCGACGGGCCTGGCCCTGGACTTGCGCCCGACCCGTATCGAAGGCAGGCGAGATCTGCGGACTTCATCAGTCATCGTCAATCCTTTTCCATGGGCTCGGCTGCCCTTCAAGTTCCTCGCACCGGATACTACCCAATGGAAGCGGATGCGGCTAGCCGCGGGCGGAGGGCTTCCAGTACCTTGGAACCAGATGAATATAGAATTCCACTACTACGCCGTCCATATACTTGCCCTTGAAGCCGGCTTCGACGAGCGTACCGCCTTCCTCATGGCCAATTCGTCGCAGGAAGTGGACGCTTCGACAATGCCTGCCGCCTTCGACGCGCCGCGCGGCCCGGTCGACGTGGCGGTGACGCAGAACTACCTGTTCTGGGACGACGCGGTGAGCCGCGGCATCTACCTGCCCTTCCACTTCATGCCAGGCGACCACTCGGCGGCGGCATCGGTACGCGCCGATGGCAGGCGCAACAGGTACGCCGTCACGCCAAACTCAGATTCCGCCAAGGAACTCCTGGTCACCGCGCTCAGGGACAAGGACCCGTACCTCCTGGGTATCGCCCTCCACACCTTCGCCGATACCTGGGCCCACCAGAATTTCTGCGGTCTGCTCGACGACTGGAACGACATCGGTTCCACATCGATAGCCGCGAGCCTGCCGGCCGCTGGCCACCTGCAGGCCCTATCGTCGCCTGACGAACCCGATGCCCGCTGGCAGGACGGCAGGCTGGTACCGGAGCAACGGCTCGTCGTCAACAGGAAGCGTTTTTCGGCCGCGGCGACCAAGATATTCAGGTACCTGCGGGTCTACCTCGGCCGTTCTTTCAACGACGACGAACTGGTCGTCGCCAGGCTCGACGCCATCTGGGCAAAGCCATCCAGGGACGAGCGGCTTGCCGATTACGTGCTGTGCTGGGACATCAGGCCGTACGTGCCGGGACTGTGGCGCCGCGAAGCAGGAGCGCCCGAAAACCGTTCGGCATTCGCCTCCCTGCGCCACTACGACAAGCTGGCCTGGGCCAGGAACCAGCTGTCCCGCGCTTCCGGCGGGGTCAGGCCCGCTCCCGTCCCGGTCGACTCGTCGTTCTACTCGACCGACCTGTACCGCTGGCACGAAGCCGCCCTGGAACACCGCCGCAGGGCCGTCTCGATTCTCGAAAGGAACGGATTGTGAAAAGAATCCATGCATGGGTCGCGCTGGCGCTTCTTGCGTCATCGTGCGCGACGATGGTCAAGGCGCCCCTCGACGTCGAGCCTGAGCGCCTCCTGCCGACCGGAGCCGCGGCCTATGCCAGGCTCGACAGGGCCACGCTTGCCGAGGTTCTTGCCTCCTTGCCCGGTTCCGATCCTGGAAGCGTCGAATCCATCGTCAATCGAACCGATTCCATCACCGCCGCTTTCGTCAGGCAAACCGGACCGCAAGAGGCTGTCGGCATCGTCGCCGTCGCCGAAGGGCGCTATCCCGCCGGGGCCGCGTCTCTCAGGCTTTCGTCGGACCCTTCGTGGCGCAGGCGCGGAAAGGTATGGGAATACGGAGGGGGTTCGCTGAACCTGGCTTTCGCCGACGGCGGCAGGGCTTTCCTCGGTACGGTTCCGCTTGACGGAATGCTGGCGGCTGCCGAGGCTCCCGGCAAGGATCCCATCCCCGCGCGTTGGGCCGAAGCGTGGAAATCCGCCGTAGCCGTCTACCTGCCCGACCCGATGGCGATGCTCTCAGGCCGTATCCCCATGGGCGACGGGGCGGTTCCGATCCTGGCCATGGTATTGAAGGCGCGGCCATCGACGGAAGGATACAACGCGACGCTGTACTTTGAATTCGGGACTGAACGCGCCGCGGTGGTCTTCTCCCCGCTGTGCAGGGTATTCCTCTACGCGGCTGCCCACTCGATGTGGCCTGAGCGCGCCGCGACGGTCACCGACAGGGCAGTCTGGAAAACCGAAGGCACCGTCGTTTCCGCGGCCGACATTCCCCTTGACGCGGCGTCGATGGCCGCTTTCATGGGACTCGCGGGGCGCTGACCGGCAGCCGGTCAAACCCGACGATCAGGGCGAAGCGACGAATTCTGCCACTGCGTCGGCGAAGATGGCCGATACGGGATACGACGGGTCGCTGAACGACGCCATGTTCTCTTCGACGTCCTGGGAGACGTCCTTGAGCAGGTGGTTCATCCTGGGTACGATGACGGTGAGCGCATCCGGCCGAGCCGTGCCGAGCGCGACGAAATCGGCGAGCGTCACCTGCATGTCCATGTCGCCCTGGGCTATCAGGGCAGGCACCGAAAGCATGGACAGTTCCGGCTCCAGGTCGCGTTTGAAGGCCTCGATCAGGTACGGCTGAATGCCGGGCCTGAACGCGCCTGAGTAGAAAGCTGACATCGATTCGACGCGGCGACCGGCCAGCAATCCGGCGATTATGGCATCGCCTTCCGCCCGTATAATCTCGGGGGCCGCGGCTACAGCCTTCATGAACGCGTCAAGCGGGCCGTCCGCCGAGGCGCAGGCGACGACGATGCCGGCCACGGGACGGCCCGCCCGGGAAAGCCCGTTGGCAGCCGCCGCGGCGACGATGGCTCCGTCGTTGAGCCCGAGGAGCCATACACCCGACCAGCGTCCCGTTCCCGACAGCGCCGTGGAAGCGGCCTCAAGGTCCTCTATCCAGGCTTCGATGCTCTGGTCGTCTTCCGTCGGCACGAGCCAGGAGGAAACTCCCGCTCCGCGCTTGTCGTAGCGGTACGTCGCCACTCCCCGCGCGGCGAGCGCTTCGGCCAGGAGCCGCAGCGAGTCGTTCCTGCCGGGCATGTTGTAGTTGTTGCCGTCGCGGTCCGCCGCCCCGAGCCCGGCGTGCATGATGACCAGGGGCGGCTTCGACCGCCCGGCTTCGCCATCGGCCGGCACGAGCAGGCTGCCGGAAAGGGCCACGCCGTCGTGGCCGGCAAAGCGGAATGTGGCCTTCGGATCGGGCTGCACCGCGGCCCTCTGCATAGAGAAGGTGCCCCCGGGCGCGTCGTCGCCACTGCCCTGCCTGAACTGCCCGTCGACGCGGCCTAGCGAGAGGGTGCCGATCATCGTCATGGCCCCAGCCCCGAAGGCGAACGACAGGCGTATGGCGTCAGGGGAAGCCTGGGCCAGCACCGACGGGTAAGCGAATAGTTCTGCCCCGGGCAGGTCGAGGAGCGCTCCTCCCTCGACGATCGACAGGCCGAAAGGCATTCTGCCATCGGCCAGCTCCAGCGAGCCTTCCCAGCGGCCTTCCCAGCGGCCGTTCCAGGGTGTCTGGGCGTGAACCGTAACCGCGGCGCAGGCTGCGAGCACGAGGGCGATCCGCCTCACTTGTAACCTATCGCCACCGCGACGAGGAGGAGTCCCATCGTCATCGCCAGCGTAGCGACCTGGAGCTTCCAGGTTTTCCTGAACCACTGCCCCCATGACATGCCGGCGAGCCCCAGGGATATGAGGAGCACAGCGTTGGTCGGGTAGAGCATGTTCGAGAATCCGTCGCCGAATATGAAGGCCTGGACGGCGATCTGCCTGGGCAGGCCCGAAAGGTCCGCCAGCGGCGCCAGTATCGGCATCAGCAGGAAAGCCTTGGCGCTCGCGCTGCCGATGAAGAAATTCATGCCAAGGACGACCGCGTACATCAGGGACGCCGCGCCGTACCTCGAGGCATCGGCCAGGAGCCCGCTCGCCGCGAACAGCACTGTGTCCATGATGCCGCCCGAGACGACAATCCGCTTGACGCTGAGGGCCATCAGGATTAGGAGGCCCGCTGGCAGGACGCCGAGCGCACCGGCGCCAAACGACCGGGCAGCCTTGCCGGGCTTGACTCCCGCCGACAGCCCTGCCCCCGCGCCTATGACCAGGAAGCCAAGTGCTATCACCGGGAGCACAAAGTCAGAACCAACCCGCGTCACCGACGAAAGCGCGACGAGAAGGGCGAGCGCAACGCTGGCCCTGCTGAAGAACCTGACACCTGCGTGCAGCTTTCTTGCGGCGGTTTCTGAAGGAACGGCGCTGGCAGCGGCGCCGGCAGCGGCGCTGCCGGCCCTGCCCGCGGCGCTGCCCGGAGAAACGGCCGGAACGCCATGTCGTCGTTCCAGCCGCTTTACGTAGTCCACCATGAAGGCGAGGTACAGCGCGTAGACGCAGGCGAATACCACCAGCCTGAAGCCCGCGCCGCTCAGTACCGGCAGGCCGGCGATGCGCTGTGCCGTGCCGACGCTGAATGGATTCGCTATTGCCGCCGAGAAACCGAAGCCCACCGCGAGAATGCTCATGCCGAGCCCCGCGAATACGTCCCACCCGAAAGACAGCGACAGGCCGATGGCCAGGGGCACCAACGGGACCACTTCCTCGAAGACCCCCATCAGGCTGCCTATCGACA
>PGXR01000030.1 GCA_002839245.1 Spirochaetae bacterium HGW-Spirochaetae-7
ATAGATTTTCTGCAGATCCCGATTCGGATAGATGGTTTTTAAAAACATTCCATCTTCATCTTCAACGTAAGGAACTGCGTGAACATACCCGTGGAGCCTGACGATAAGTATTTTTTGGTGCAGGTGCTTCGGGTGAGGAATGATGTCGAGTTGACTCCCGGCATAGATGATTTCCTCGACCTCTTCGAAGCTTACGCCACGCTCCAACTTGAGGATTGCGTTTTTCTCCTCGCTCCAGCGTATGTTCACAGTTGAAATATATTGTATAAGCAATGCAATGTCAATATCGGCTGGGATATGAACCTTATACAGAAGTCGATGGAAGTCTGACCCTATTTCCCGAACTCCACAAGGTCCAGCCCGGGGATGTCGGGTATATCCTTGGCATTCCTGGTCAGGAGGGGGAACGCCCCGGGGGACTGAACGCCCCGGGGACAGAGCTCAATAAAACGTCAACTCCCCCGGGGTCGGAACTCCCCCGGAATTCCCGCGGGGACAGAGCCTGTCCGAACGTGTGTACCGGTGAATCGTAAGGAAATGACCCTCGATTAGATTGAACTCCCCGGGGGACAGAGCTCGATAAAATCAACTATGTGGACGAGAACCCTGTAGCCGCACATCAGGTGGTTGATCAGCGGGATTGGCGCTACGGTGGACTCTGGCACCATCGGGCCGGGATTGTGGATCTATGCCCCGGTGCAGACGCCATGCTTGGGCTTACGTTCCCCGAGCACACGCAGCTTATGCTGACGGGTGCTCCTTTCTGGAGTCGGTCTATTCCTAGAACTCGCATGTATCCATGCATTTGCTGGATGCATGGAGAAGTTACAGATACTGTTTCCAGAACCGCAGTTGCGACGCTTGCGGAGCTTGGCCCGGCGCCAGGATAGACCGGTGAGCGAACTGGTGCGCGGCGCCGTGGAACTCTGGCTCAACCGGCACGGAGACGAAACAGAAGTGGTGCACAAGATAGCGCCTATCTACCATTGCGGCGCAATACTTGTGGATAGCACTGATCTCAGGCAACTCGCCAACGAGGACCGCACCTGATGCTTCAGAGCCTGGACACCAACATACTGCTGTATGCCATCAATGCTGACTGTCCGGAACACCGCATCTGTGCCGGTCTGGTCAACAGAGCTTTGCAACAGGGGGACGAATGGATCATCGCGGACCAGGTGTGGGTCGAATTGTACCGATTACTCCGCAATCCCGCCGTCCTGTCAAAGCCGTTGAGTGCAGGCGAAGCTGCTGACACCATAGCATGGTATCGCAATGCAACGGGCTGGCAGCATTGTGCCTGGGAGTCAGGCATGATGCCAAAGCTTGCATCCCGCTGGTCACTTGATTCGTTTCCGGTTCAACGCAGCTTTGACCTGATACTAGCGATTACCCTCAAAGAACACGGGGTTGAAGTACTCCATACCTGCAATGCCAAGGATTTCGAGGGGCTTGGCTTCTTCATGGTTGTGAATCCACTGGAATGAAGAACCCGTAGGAACAGACTGTAGACTCCAGCAAGCGAGAAGTCCTTACCGGTGTCTCTTGGGTTTGCGCTTGCCCGCGTCCTCGCCGGGACCCGAATTTCCTGCCCGCGTGGCGGGGCCGCCGCCAGGCCATGCTTGCGACCGGTCCTCCGGACGCCTGGGCAGTTCCGGCTGTCTTTGATGCGGACTTGGGGCGTGTGGCTTATGCGACTTTTCTGGGTCCCGCCCGGCAATCGGCCTGCCGGTTCCGCGGAGCGCCGCACGGAACTCCGCCGGCGCGGGGGATTCCACCCGCAGCGGCCCGCCGCCGAAGGGGCGCTCCAGTTCGATTGCGACCGCGTGGAGGCACAGCCGGCCCGCCGGGTTGCGGCGCGAGCCGTAGCGCTCGTCGCCCGCCACGGGGCAGCCGGCCGCCGCCAGCTGGACGCGTATCTGGTGCCTGCGGCCCGTCTCCAGCGAAAGCTCGACGAGTGAGAACCCGTCGCCCTGGGCGAGAACGCGGTAACGCGTCACGGCGCGCAGGGCGCCGCGGGTACCGGCGGGGACCTGGTGGACGCGGTACGGGTCTACCTCCGACAGCCATGTATCGAGGACGCCTTCGGCAGAAGGCGCGCCCTCGGCAGAGGGCAGCGCACCTTCGACCAGGGCCACGTAGCGGCGCTCGTCTACCGACTCGTTCCAGCTTGACATCAGCGCGGTCTTGGCGCGGGCGTTCTTGGCGAAGACGATGACGCCCGAGGTGTCGCGGTCAAGTCTGTGGACGACGGCGGCCCGGCCCTTGGGGTTACGCCGCTGGATGTGCGCGGTGACGATGTCGTAGAGGCTTTTTGTCCTCGAGCCTTCCGGCGAGATTGTCGGGAGCCCGCTGGGCTTGTCGACCGCGACTATGTCGTCGTCTTCGTACAGGAACTCGACGCGGTCGCGGCCGCCCTTGCGAGGGCCGCTCTTGCGAGGGCCGGGCCTCACAGCACGGCCTTGACGCCGGGCAAGGACCCGACCGCCGCATATGCCGCGTACATGCCCTCCTTGTCGGAGAAGGTCACGTGGCACGCCAAGCGGCCGTACTTGCCCACGGAGGCGCCGGCCTTGACCGGCAGGTTCCGCGGCTCGTCCGGCGACGCGCCTAGTTCCGACAATACCCGGCGGAGGTCGGCCGCGAGCGTCGCTCCTTCCGAGAGGACGTATATCACCCGCAAATCGAAATCCACGGGATAGGCAATTTCCTTGTCCCCGCCTCCCGCACGGAGAGTCGATCCTCGTTCATCGTCCATGCGCTGTCTCTCCTTCGGATGGCTGGGTCGCCGTGCCGGCGCTACCGCCCGCGTCGTACGACAGGATCTCGCGTTCCAGCATGAGCCGGTACTCGAGCAGCTCCAGGAGGACTGGCTTGTCCCCCGCGGGCGTGTCGAGGTTGGCCAGCATCGCTTCGACGGTCTTGGCGAAGAGCGCCATGTCGGTGGCGCCCTCGATGCGGGGACAGAGCAGCCTGCCCGCGCAGAATGACCGCCAGCGGGCGGCCTCTGCCTCGGTGAGGGTGTCCGGCCAGTTGCGGGCAAAGAACCGCCGAACCAGCTGGGGCAGCCGCTCGTCGATGAAGGATGTCGCGTACGCGTGCGGCCTTGCCTCGGCGGGCCCGAGCGTGGCGATAGCCTCGTGCACGGCGTCCATCGCGTCCTTGTCCTCGTCGCGGAAGAATCCGCCTGAATAGATGCGGTATTCAGGATCGCTTTCGACGGCCTCGCGCGGCGTCGGGGCGAAGACGGCCTGGAGTTTCTGTATCAGAGCCGGCTCCCGCGACAGGCTGGCGGCCCTGTCGATCGCCAGGCCGGGGTCGATGCCGAGCCGTTCTGCCGCCCTGGCGTCCATCGTGGACATGGGCGCCAGGTAGGGGCAGCGGCCGAGCCTGATGTCCACCAGGGGTATGCGCTCGCCGCCCGAGAGCCTGTCCTTCTTCGTGAATACGCGCCGCCTTATCTCGTCGACGTCCAGGTCGAGGAGGGGCGACGGGTCGTACCGGAGGTCCAGGGCGACGAGGCCGTCGCGGCGGCCGGGCAGCATGCCTACCGGGGCCACGATGGTCGAGCAGCCGCGCTCGCTCGTATACCTGGCGGAAGTGTGCACCAGGGGGTCGCGTTCGGCCAGGTTGACGAGCGGCCGCAGCGAGTCGCGCGTGCGGTGTCGCCAGTACCAGTCGTACAGGCGCGGTTGCGCCTCCCTGACGAGCCTGACCAGGGCGACGGTAGCCTCGATGTCGTGGAACGCGTCGTGGGCCGACTCGAGCGGCACCGCGTTGGCAAGGGCGAGGCTCTCGAGCCTGAAATCGGGCTTGCCGTCGACGCCGTCCGGCCAGGACATGCCGTCCGGCCGGAGGTCGCGCGTCGCCCGGAACAGGTCGATCACGTCCCATCGCGTGTTGCCGTTGGCCCACTCGCGTTCGTAGGGGTCGAAGAGGTTGCGGTAGAAGAGGTTGCGCACGAATTCGTCGTCGAAGCGCACCGAATTGTACCCGGCGACGCAGGTGCCCGGCGCGAGCATTTCATTGCGGAGCGCCTTGGCGAACTCGTACTCGGGAATGCCCCGTTCGAGCGACTTCCTGGGGGTGATGCCGTGCACGCGGCAGGCGTACGGGCTGGGCAGGTAGTCGTTCGTTATCTTTTCGTAGAAGACAAGCCGGTCGGAGACTGGCTGAAGGTTTTCATCGGTCCGCAGCCCCGCGAACTGCACTATCCTGTCGTGACGCGGTTCGAGGCCGTAGGTCTCGAGGTCGTACCATAAAATGCTTGCGGCCATGATCGCGAGTATAGCCGTTTCTTTCAGGCCTTGTCGCCTGTGCCGAACTCCAGCAGGTATTCGGTCCAGCCGGCCTTGCGGCGGTATGCTCCCTCGCCTCCGAGCTGGGCGCTCATCAGCGCGAGCAGGGTGAAGCCGAGCCGTCCCGGGCAGGAGAGCGCCGCTTCCTCGATGCGCAGGGACCCCTCCTCCGTCATCCCCGGTATGCCGACTCCGTCGTCCCTCGCTGCTAGCTCGATGCGCTCCCCATCGGCACGCATCGACAGCTCGAAGCTGACCGAGCCCCCGTCCGGCTTTCCATGCTTGAACGCGTTGGTAGCCAGCTCGTTGACTATCAGCCCGAGGGGCACGGCCACATCCAGGTTTGTCACCAGACTCTGGAGGTCGAGCTTGATGCGCGGCACGACCTGCCCCCTGCCGACGGCCATGGCGATGGCCGCTACGAGGTCTGCCAGGTATTCGTCGAGCTGCAGCGTCGACAGCTCGGCAGTACGGTACAGGCGTTCGTGGACGAAGGATATCGACATGATGCGCCCCGTCAGTATGGCGGCCGCATCCTTGAAGGCCGCATCGCTGGAACGCCTGGCTTGCAGGCCTACGATGCTCTTGATGAGGTTGAGGTTGTTCTTGACCCGGTGATGCAGCTCGCGGAAAAGCGCTTCGCGGTCGCCGAGCGCAGTTCGGAGCTCGCCCTCGGTCTGCCGGAGCAGGGCGCGCTCGGCTTCGACCTTGTTGTGGTAGTCGGACAGGTAGCCCAGGACGGTGCCCACAACGATGCCCGACAGCTCGGCTATGGGCTTTGACGCGGGTCCGTAGTCGGGATGCCCGAGCGCGGCGAACAACAGCAGGTTCGCCGGAAGGCCGAGGGTTCCAGCGGCGAAGCCGGCCCTGAGGCCGTACCCCATCGATGCGCAGATTACCGGAAGGATGACGAAGTAGTTGGTCGAGACGCCGAGGGCAGGAGCGAGCGCAAGTACGGCCACCGCGTAAACCACTATCGACACGGCAACGGTCAGCGTGCGCGATCGCCCGAAAAGGCGGCCGCGCGTGTTTTCGAGCGCCCGGTCGAACGGGGAGTACGGCCGTTGTACGTCGATCGCTGGTTCCTCCGTACCGTTCATTGTCGCTGGCTGCCGGTATGGGCGCCCGGGGTCTCTAGTCCGAACCCTTGTCGATGCCGAGCATGCGTTTGAGCTTGTCCAGGAGGCCTGGCTTGCGCGCCGGTTTCGATGAACGTGTCCCCTTGGCCGACCCGGCCTTCGGGGGCGGTCCCTGCCTGCCCGGCTGCTGCGGTCGCTGGCCTGCCTGCCTGTCGGGTCGCCTTTCGGGCTGCCTTTCCTGGCGCCTGCCCGGGAGCCCGGATTGCGTCCTCGCCCCCTCGGGAGCGCTTTGGCCCTGGCCGGCCGAGTACTTGTCCTTGTAGCGCTTCATGCGTTCGTCGGAGCTAACGGCGTATGGATCCCGGCCGCCCTGGGCTATCGGCCTGGCTTGCTCGGCAGGCTTGCCGGGCTTGCCGGGCTGCGGGCTGCGCGGCAACTTTCCGAGCCTGGCTTGTTCTGCCGCCATGTCCGAGTCGCGCGATACCGGCTGCATTTCGCCGTAGGGCCTGCGGCCCTGGCCGCGATCGTCTCGCCCGCCTCGGGACGGCGCGCCGCGTGGAGCGCCGCGATCCTGGCCAGGGCGTCCGTGCCTGTCGCCGTGGCCGGTTCCGGCGTGCGACATGCCACTGCGTCCGCCCGTCCTGTCGCTGCCTGGCCTCGCCCGGTCGCGGGCATGGCCGAAACGGAGGCCCGAGCTCTTGTCGATGCCGAACAGCTCTTCGGAAACCGGGCATACGGGTATCTTCATCTCGATGTACTTTTCGATGGCCGGAAGCCCGTACACGAATTTCTCGCACGCAAGGGTGATGGCCTTGCCGGTCGCTCCGGCACGCGCCGTGCGTCCTATCCGGTGGATATACGACTCGGGTTCCATGGGAACGTCATAATTTACGACGAGGTCGAGGGCGTTGACGTCGAGGCCGCGGGCGGCCACGTCGGTCGCGACGAGTATCGCCAGGTTGCCGGCCTTGAGCCGCTCTATCACCTGGAGGCGCTTGGCCTGCGGCAGGTCGCCCATGATGTATTCGCACTCGAAGCCGTTGATCCCGAGCCGTCTGGAGACCTCTTCGGCCATGAACTTCTGGTTGCAGAATATAAGGGCGCTCGCGGGCCTGTCCCGTGCCAGGAGGCCAAGGAGCACGCGGAACTTCTCGTCGGAGCCCACGTGGTACAGCTCTTGCTGGACCAGGTCGACGGTGACCGTCTCGGCGTCTATGACAATTTCCTTGGGCTCGTCCATGTATTCCCAGGCGAGGTTCTTGATGCGGAAGTTGAGCGTGGCGGAGAACAGGAAGGTCTGGCGCTCCTTCGGCGGCGGCAGGTAGCGCAGCAGCTTGCGCAGGTCGTCTATGAAGCCCATGTCGAACATCCTGTCGGCCTCGTCGACCACGAGGAATCCGACGTCGCGCAACAGCATCTTGCCTTGCTCTATCAGGTCGATGATGCGGCCCGGCGTGCCGATGATCATCTGGACGTTGTCGCGGAGCATGTCGAATTGCGGGCCGTACGCGACGCCGCCGTAGAAGCAACCCATCCGTATCGGCAGGTGCTTGCCCAGCTTTTCCGCCTCCGCCTCTATCTGTACGGCCAGCTCCCTGGTAGGCGCGAGGATGAGCACCTTGCGGTGCCTGCTGGCGTCGTCTTTCATGATTCTCTGGAAGATTGAAATGAGGAAGGCGGCGGTCTTGCCCGTGCCGGTCTGCGACTGGGCGTAGATGTCCTCGCCGATGAACGCGTGCGGGAATACCGCCGCCTGTACCGGCATGCACGTGACATAGCCCGCGTCGATGACGCCCTTGGCCAGGTCGGGATGCATGTCTAGTTCTGAATAGTCCATTCGTTACACTCGATCCTACAATAAAGTACGTCTAGGATACACTTTAAGCGCCCCTATGTTAAGTGCTCTTCTATCCTTTCTATCTGGTCGGCCAGGTCGATGGCCTCCCGCATCCAGAAATCCTTGCTCCCCCAGCCTTCGAAGCGTGCCATGAAACCGCGGTCCGATCGTTGGCGGGCCTGCCAGGAGACGAAATGTATCATCCGGAGGAGGCGCAGCGGCTCGACGAGCGACAGGCTAGAGCGGTCGAAGGGCATGAAGGCCTCGTAGCCCTCGACTATCAGGGCAAGCTCGCGGCGGCATTCCGAAGCCGGGCCGGGCAGGAGGAGCCACAGGTCCTGGACCGCAGGCCCCGTCGCCGCATCGTCGAAGTCTATCGCCAGGAGGCCCGCGTCCACGCGGTCGAGCACGTTGCCGCGGTGGAAGTCGCCATGCAGGCGTATCGGGGCGGCCCCCGCCCGTACGAGCGCCTCGTCGACCAGCGCGCAGGCCCGCTCGAGGAGCGGACGGAGCCTTGGCTCGGCGTCGGGGTGGACGGCTCCGCCGGCGAGGATCTCGTCGGCATAGCTGCCCGCAAGGCCGGGCTCGACGCGCACCCGGGTGCGGAATGGCCCGGCCGAACCTACGGCGTGTATGCGTCCGGCGAGCGCCCCGAGCCGTAGCCAGTCCTCCTCGCGCTCGGCGTCGAAAAGCCTGCCGCCGCGCTTGGGGAAGAGGGCGAAGGGGAAGACGGTCTCGCGCCCGTCCCCTTCCACCGCAAGCTCGGGCAACGTGTTTCCTTCCAGGTCGGGAAGAGGCGCGACCACGGGTATTTCCGCGGCGGCGAGCTGTGCGACGAAGGCGTGTTCCTCGAGTATGGCTTCCGCCTTCCACCGCCTGGGCCGGTAGAATTTGGCGACGTACTCGATGCCCACGTCGACCTTCAGCCCGTAGACCCTGTTGGCGTAGCTGGGGTAGGCAAAGAACGAACCGTCGGGTTCGATGCCGAAAGCTTCGCCTATGGCTGACAAGGCGAGGTCGGGAGAAAGGTCGTCGTACGCCGGCGCGGGTAGGTTCATGGCTTCCAAGGTACTGGTTCGCGACTCCGGCAGCAAGCTCGCTCCTGTGCGCCTTCCAGGCACGCGTGGAGGACGACCTTGCCCGACGCTGCCTTTCGCGGCTATAGTCCGGGTGCACATGAACATAGTATCCCTCTACGGCGTCTCGAAGACGCTCATCGGCACCCCGCTTTTCAAGGATGTCTCGCTCGGCATCGAGGAAGGCGAACATATAGGGCTCGTCGGCCGCAACGGCGCAGGGAAGTCCACTTTCCTCAGGGTGCTGTCAGGAACCCTCGAGACCGACGACGGCACCATCGCGCGCAAGCGCGGATTGCGCATCTCGGTGCTGCCGCAACAGCCGGTAGCGTCGCCCGGGGCGACGCTGGCGGAATTCCTCCACGAGGGCGATTCGCCGCTGGCCAGCCTCGTGCGCGACTACGAGGCGGCCGTGTCCGACGCCGGGGGCGGAGCCGCCGGGCACCGAAAGGCCGACGCGCTGCACGCGAGGATGGAGGCCGAGGGCGGTTTCCTCCTCGAGCGCCATTACGCGTCGCTGTGCTCAGAGTTCGGCCTGCCCGACATTGGCGCCGGCATGGACGGCATGTCGGGCGGAATGGTAAAGAAGGCCGCGCTCGCCCGTTGCCTAGCCGATGCCGCCGAGCTGGTGCTGCTCGACGAGCCGACGAACCACCTGGACCTGGAAGCCATCGAACTGCTCGAGAAGAGGCTGTCGACGGCGGCTTTCGCCTTCGTCGTCGTCACCCATGACCGCGCCTTCCTGGACGGGGTCGCCGGCCGCATTCTCGAGGTAGACCGGTCGGCGGTCTACTCGTACCCCGGCGACTACTCTGCCTTCGTCGAGATGAAGCGAGAACGCTGGAATTCCCTCGAGAAAGCCGATTCCCGGCGGGAGGCCATACTCAAGATAGAGATGAAGTGGCTGATGCGCGGAGCCAGGGCCAGGGCCACCAAGAGCGAACGGCGCAAGGACGTGATAAAAGACATGCAGGCCGCGGCGCTCGAGCGCCCGACGGCGATGGGCGCCTTTTCCTCCCAGTCCAGGCGGCTGGGCAAGCGCATACTCGAGCTCGAAGGCGCCGCCAAGCGCTACGACGGCAGGCTCGTCTTCGAACCGTTCACCTACGAATTCGGCAAGGGCGACCGCATCGGCGTCGTCGGTCCCAACGGCTCGGGCAAGACGACCCTCCTGGGCTTGATCGCGGGCACGATACAGCCCGACGAAGGCCGGGTCGAGCGGGGAGCCAACACCGTCTGCTCGTACTACGGCCAGACCGCCGGCGGGCTGCCCATGGACATGAGGATGCTGGATTTCATCCAGCTCCACGCCGGTCTTACCGAGCTTGGCGACGGGACGGTGCTCGACCCGGAACGCCTTCTCGAACGCTTCCTCTTCGACCGCTCGATGCACGACCAGCGCCTGTCCACGCTCTCCGGCGGCGAGCTCAGGCGGCTGCAGCTAGTGTCGGTTCTGGCCGAGCACCCCAACCTGCTGATACTGGACGAACCGACCAACGACCTGGACATCGAGACCATAGAGCTGCTCGAGGACTATATCGATGGCTTCGACGGCTGCGTGATAGTCGTGTCGCACGACCGCGCC
This sequence comes from Spirochaetae bacterium HGW-Spirochaetae-7, assembly GCA_002839245.1. Classification (GTDB taxonomy): domain Bacteria; phylum Spirochaetota; class Spirochaetia; order Treponematales; family UBA12059; genus SZUA-370. The sequence goes on from PGXR01000030.1 coordinate 9,876, forward strand.
TTCCTCGACGGCGTCACGTCTATGACCATAGCCATCGACGGCGCGGGCCTCGCCGTACTCTTCCCCGGCTCGTACGGCGCGTATCGCGAGAGCCTTGACGCCGCGGTGGCGGCCGATATGGCGGAGGTGGCGGAAGCCGGGAGAGCCGGCCGCCAGGACAGGGGCGCCGCGGGACAGGCTGAATCCCGGACGCAGGAACGGCCCAGGAAGGCCAGCTTCGCCGACAGGAAGGAATATGAGGGCATCCTCGACGAGATCCAGTCGCTCGAGGACGAGAAATCGAGGCTCGAGTCTCTCTTCGCTTCCGGAGTCACGGGCGCCGACCTGGAACTCTCCTCGCGGCGTTATGCCGAGCTCTGTCCCCTGATCGAGGCCCGCACGGCCCGGTGGGAAGAGCTGGCAACCTTGATCGACGACTAGTGCCGGGTTTCCCGCCCGACAACAAAGGAGTATCAATGCCCGACATCGATGGACGCCTCGACCGGCTCGAGGCCAAGTTCGCCTACATCGAGAAAGCCACCGAAGACCTGGACGGGCTAGTGCTCGAGTACGGCCGCCGCACGGAGCGTCTCGAGGCGATGATGCAGGCCATGGTCCGGAGGATTTCCGAGATGGCGGCTACCGAAACGCCGGACATGCCAGAGCGCGAAAGACCACCGCACTACTGAAAAAAAAATGAGGTGCCGTCCGGGAACAATTCCCGGGCAGCACCCCGGTATCAGAGGGTAAAGGACAGGCCGTCCACGAGGATGCCGGGCAGCAGGCTACCGCCCACCTGCCTGCGCTCGTAGGTCATGGACTCGACGAGCAGGTGGCGCTCCCTGGTGACCGCCTCGAGCTTGGCGCCGAGCATGTTGTACAGCGACTCGTCCCAGCGCATGTCCTTGATCGGGCCTATGATCTTGCCGTCCTCGACCCAGAGGCACGCGAACCGGGTCATGCCCGTGACTCGGGCCGACTGGACGTCGCTCCAGTTGAGGTAGTGGAAGTTGGAGACGTAGACGCCCGTGCCCAGCGCCGCCAGGGCGTCCGCCTCGGGGAGGTCGCCGGCTTCGATGGCGACTGACCTCAGTTCCTCGTCGTCGCCGGCGCCGTTGGCCGCGATGCCGTACTGCCTGGCCGTCCGCGAGCTGACGATGGTGTTTTCAAGCCTTCCCTTCGAGACTACGACAAGCCGCTCGGGCGCCAGCTCGCCGTCGTCGTTGAAGGCCGGCTGGACTCCCAGCGAGAAGTCCTGGCTCAGGCTGAACTTCGGCGACATGGCCTCGCGGCCTTCGCGCATCGCGATGTAGGCGCTCTCGCCCTGCCGCAAGCCGCGCTCGCCGAAGCCGTTCCAAGAAAAGAAGGTGACCACCTCGTTGAGCGCGTCGGCGGTGATGAAGGCGCGGTACTTGCCCGGTGACAGGACTTTTTCCGTCCCGCCCAGGTTCTGGAGCGAGCGCCTGGTCGATTCCAGCCGGGCCGCATAGTCGGCGTCGCTCCAGTCGCGGCCGGCGTACGACGACTTGACGGCCCTGCCATTCGGCAACCATGCAGAGTAGTCGACCAGGAACGTCTCCGTCTGGAACCAGTGCCTGGCGCCGGCGGAGTTGGCCGCCGCGCGGCAGATGAGCCCCTGCGAATACAGCCCTGTAAAATCCATACCGGTCGCCGGCCCGAGCACCCGCGCCGGAATTTCGCCTTCGGGAACGAGGGCGCCGGAGTAGCGCGCGTCGGACGAGCCGGCCGCCTCTGGAACCGCCTGGTATGGATCGTCGGGCAGGAGCCGCATGAGCGCGCGCGCCTGGCCTATCGCCTCGGCGACCAGTTCGTCGTCGACGGTTCCGTCTCCGGAAAGCGCCAGCTGGACCTGGTACGTCTTGGCGCCATTCCACAGCTTGATGCCTAGATCTGCCTGTTCGACGGTGCCCGACTGACGAACCCTGCCGCCGTTGAAGCGCGTGTAGGAGCTCAGCTCGGCCTGGTAGTTGATGGCCGCCCGTTCTCCCCTCAGGAGCTCGCCGAACGCCCTGAGGGTCACGGCGTCGAAACGGGCCTTGAAATCGTTGGTCATTTGCCGCCTCCGAATACCTCGACGTCGTCGAACGCGCAGACGGGGCTGGCGTGGCCGACGAAAATCACCTGGTTGGGTTCCCCCTTGCCGCAGTTGGGCGTGCCGAAGGCCGCGAACGTGCCTGCGTCGCCGACGGCGGAAAGGTTGCGCCAGAACGTGCTTGAAACGCCGCGGTAATTCGGGTCGCGGACGGTTTTCGTCAGCTTGCCGTTTTCTATCAGCGTTCCGTACTCGCAGCCGAACTGGAACTTGTTCCGGTAGTCGTCTATCGACCACGAGCGGTTGGTCCTCATGAGTATGCCCTTCTCTATCGACCCTACGATGTCCTCGATGGAGCTGGAGCCGGGTTCGAGGTTCAGGTTGGCCATCCTGTCCATAGGCGGCCTGTTCCACGAGGTGGCCCGCTCGTTGGCGACGCCGGGAACGCCCGACCGCGCCTGGCTCTCCAGGCTTCCGAGGCCGCGGACGAGTACGCCCTTCTCGATGATCAGCTGCTTGACGGCCAGGTTGCCTGTCTCGTCGGCGCCGTAGGACGCCAGTTCCCCCGCGATCGTCGGGTCGAAGCTGATGTTCATCAATTTGGAGCCGTACTGCAAGGATCCGAAATCGGACAGCTTGACGAAACTCGATCCGGCGTAATTCCGCTCGTCGCCGAGTATGCGGTCAAGCTCGAGGGGATGCCCGACGCTTTCGTGTATCTGCAGCATCATCTGGTCGGGCGTCAGGACGAGGGTCCGCCTGTCGCTGGGGCAGGTGGGGGCTCCGAGGAGCTCGACCGCCTCCTGCCCCGTGCGCCTGGCGTCGGCCAGCAGGGTTTCGACGTCGAGGAGCTCCCAGCCTCCCTGGCGGGTCAGCCCGCGGGGGCCATTGGCGGTCCGCAGCTGCACGACGTCGCCCCTGCGCGCGACGGCCTGGAGGCTCGTTCCCAGGTAGTGGATCGACTGTTCTATGTCGGCTCCGTTGGTCGAGACTATCTCGTAGTCGTAGCGGCCCGCTTCGACGAGCGAGCTGGTCTGGATGACCTCGTCGGATGCCTTCAGCGCCCCGCATGCGTCGATCAGGAACGAGAACACGCCGTCGGGCGCGACGGGCGACTTGCGCGTCCGCTGCGTTTCCCATGCCAGCTTGGTCGCGGGCCTGACCGACAGGTCGAAATGGTGCACGCCTCGTCCGGCAGCGGCCTTGGCGCAGGCCAAGGCAGAAACGGCGGCTCTCGCGACGCTTGCCGTGGAAAGGTCGGGTGTGGCCGCGTAGGCGAATCGTCCGTCGAACAGTACTTCAACCATTACTCCGTCGTCGATACCGCCTATCGCCTGGTCGAAGGCTCCGTCCCTCGCCGAGTAGCAGGCGGCGCTCGTCCGCCGGCGCCTGAGCCCGACCCAGGAAGCTTCCGCGGCCGCGGCGCTTGCCGCATCGAGGAGCCTGCGCAAATCATTTCGCATATATGCTCTCCTTGAAATTTTCCATTTTAAGGATTGTAACGTTCAACTAAGTTGAACGTCAAGTTGCGAAATCATGCCGACCGTGGGGGCCACTTGCGGCAGTCGCCTGTCTCTTGAGAAACGCTCTGGAGAGCGGGAGTATCAGGAAGGTTTCCCGGCCCGCTTTTCGGCGTACATGCGGTGGTCGGCTACGGCCAGTACGGCTTCGACGTCGGGTCCGTCATCTGGATAGATGGCGCGGCCGATGCTCGCACCCGTCGTGCGCACCACCAGGCCGAGGTCGAATGGTTCCTTGAAGCAGCCGCGCAGCCTGGCCGTCAGCTCCTCGACGCCGGAGGCGCCGTCGGTCGGGGCTATGACGGCGAATTCGTCTCCGCCTATCCTGGCGACAGTATCGCTCTTCCTGATGGCGGCGCTCATCCTCGCGGCGGCCTGCGCAAGCAGGCGGTCGCCCGCTTCGTGTCCGTATTCGTCGTTGACCTTCTTGAAGTCGTCGAGGTCGATCATGTAGATGCATATGCTGGTGCCTTCGCGCTCGGTCCGGCTGGCCTCGACGCGCAGGCGGTCCCAGAACAGGCTCCTGTTGGGCAGTTCCGTCAGATGGTCGTGGTATGCCAGCTGCTTCAGCGCCGCCCGCGTGACGAGGAGGCCGTAGATGGACAAGCCCGCCAGGCCGGCAATCGCGAGGCCGATGGCCGTTATAGTGGTCGCCAAGCCCAGGTGCGATTTCCAGCCCTCCCTCGGGACGGCCGACAGCGACCAGCAAATACCGGGCAGGTTGACGTCGAGCACGACAGGATCGCCCTCGATCCCCGAAATGTCGCCGTGGATGACCATCGGCTCCGTCCCCGGCCCGGCTTTTGATCCGAGCATGAACAGCAGGTCGGGATGGTCGGACGCGCCGGCGTGTGTGAAGATGGCCTCGCTGTCTATAACGACGCTGGCCTGGCCCCAGTAGCGCGGACCTTCGGGGCCTACAGGATAGATGCCCATCCTGCTCACCACGCCGACGCCGCCCTGGACGAGCGCGTAGGGGCCGGCGACGACGGGTTCGCGGCTCGCCATGGCCCGGCTTACCGACCCGGCCTGCTCCGGGATCAGCGAAAGATCCTTGCCTATGGCGGTCTTGTTGGGTTCGTACGGATAGACGTACTTGATGGTGGTTCCCTCGAGTACCGCGAGGTTCTTGATGACCGGGTCGTCCAGCATCAGCGCGTCGGCGAAGGCGGTGTACTCCGCCTCGTTCATGCCCGGTTCGGAAGCGACGAAGGCGACGATGCCGCGTTCCAGGCTGATGCGTTCGTTGAGGCCGCTTTCCAGTTTCGTACGCACCGTAGAGGCCTCGAGCAGGACCCGCACCCTGTCGAACTGAGCCAGCCGGGCTCCCTGGGAAAACCCGGTAAAGACCGACAGCCCGGCTATCCCGAAGAAAGCCGCGAGTCCCCAGATGGTAGCCAGTGCTCTGTGCCGACCGGCCTTTACTTCGGGGCCAGTGTCGTTATTGTGCATGCCCCTTCAGGATAACTCGGCTAGCGCTTTACAACAAGGGTTTTGTGGAGGAAAGCGGGATGGACGGCCGCGACCCGGACGGGCTAATATCCGGTCGCTGGAATCAACGCTGTCGCCTCGAACTGAAAGGATGCTCATCAATGCGTATTGCAGTCCCGGCCGATGCCGACCGACGGCTTCCCTCCGACATATGGGCACTGTTCGCGGTACGCCTCGTGGTCTCGGCAGGCTCGTTCGTCGGGCCGTTCCTCGCCATGATGCTGACGATGAAGATGGGATACGACGAAGCGCGGGCCGGAGTCTTCATGTCGGTCGTTTCGGTGATGGCGGCGCTCGGACTGGTCGTAGGCGGCAAGCTGGGCGACATGTACGACAGGCCGCGAATCCTGCGAGCGCTGCAGGCGACGACAGCGTGCGCCTACGTCGTCTGCGGCGTCATCGGCTTCAACGCGGCGACCCCCTTTGTCATAGCGTTCGCGATGGGCACCCTGAACGGCACCTGGCCCATCATCAACGCGCTTGTCGCCGACGTCGCGCCACCAGACAGGCGCAAGGAAGCCTTTTCATTGATATACTGGGGCAACAACATAGGATTCTCCATAGGACCGCTCATCGCCGGCATGCTGTTCAACACCGCTCCCCGCGCGCTTTTTCTCGGCAACGCGCTGGTGCTGTTCGCCGCCGCCGCTATCGTGACGGTTTTCGTCAAAGGCACCCCGCTGAGAGCCGGCGAGCCCGGGCAGGAGCTTGGCAAGGGCCACGACAGACTGGCGGAGCGATCCTCCATCGTGGCCGTGTTCAAGTCAAACCCGGTCCTGACGCTTTACACGGCGGGCGCCGTGCTGACGGCTTTCGTATACAACCAGCATACCTTTGCCCTGCCGATCTTCCTCAAGGACGCGCTCGGAAGAGATGTCGGCCCCAAGGCCTTCGGCGCGGTGATGATGACGAACGGACTGACGGTCGTCGCGCTGACCGCGGCCGTGGTCTTCCTGTCGAAGCGGCTCCGGAGTCTGACGGCGGTCGCGCTGGCGTCGGTGTTCTACGCGGTTGGCTTCGGCGCATACTGGTTTGTTGGCGGAATTCCGCTGGCACTCGGCGCTACGGTCGTCTGGACGATAGGAGAGATCCTGGGGAGCACCAACGGCAACGCCTTCGTCGCCGAACACGCGCCGCCGGCCTTCAGAAGCCGCGTCAATTCGGTCGTCTCGTTCGCCTACATCGCCGGCAACGCGCTGGCGCCGCTCGTGGCGGGGCCTATTGCGCGGTCTTTCGGCAGCGCCGCGGTCTGGCCCTTCGTCGCCGCCTGCGCCCTCGTCTCCGCGGTCTACATGTTCGGTGTCGACAGGCTAGGCACGGGTGCTAGGAATCGCCGCCCTTGAAGAACGTCGCCAGCAGGGACGTGACGGCCGGGTATGCGCCCTGGATGCGGTGCGGCGCGTCGAAAAAAGTTTCGCAGGCGACGGCGAAGAATTCCTCGGGGCTCTCGGCCGCGTAATCGTCGAGGGGGAGGCGGGACGAGCGCAGGAGCTTGCGTCCGCGTCCCTCGCGTTCCACCCGCGAACAAAAGTCGTCGAAGGCCGGGGCGAAGGCGTCATTCCAGGCCCGCCGGCTCATGGAGCGCGGCAGGGGAGGGCAACCGTCGAGCGCGCCGTCCCGCTCGTCCAGCTTGTGGGCCATTTCGTGCACGACGACGTTGTAGCCGTCGCCGTGGCCCGAGGCGCGCACGTCCGCCAGCGACAGCAGGACCGGCCCCATCTCGGTGACCCTGCCCGAAAGCTCGTCGTCATAGTCGGTGACCACACCGGCGGAGTCGACCGTCGTCATCGAGTGGACGAAGCTGTCCGGGGCCACGAGCACCGTCGACCAGTCGTCGTACCACCTGGCTCCCAGGTGCAGGATGGGAAGGCAGGCGAGCACCGCGATCGTGGCCTTGTCCAGGTCGCCCGGGCCGGCGTCGCCGACGGACACGAAGTCCCTGGTGGCGATGAACCACGACGCCAGTCGCCGGAGCGTCAGGACTTCACCGGCATCGAGCGCAGCAAAGGCTGGGCGGCCGGAGCGTACGGCTTCCCAGTGCCCCGCATCGAGCGGGTCGTAGTCGTCCGCTCCCTTGCGACGCAGGAACGACAGGATGCCCACGGTCGACGACTATTTCGCCTGCACGAAGATGAACTTCGCCAGACCGATGTAGCGCTCCGCGGGCTTGGATGCCGGCCCGAGCGTGTACAGGCTGAAGATGAACATGTCGGTGCGCTTGAACCCGACCTTGACCACCAGGTCCGCGCCGGATTGCGCCACGGCCTTGACTATGTCGCCCAGGACGCCGCTCTTGCCCTTCTGGCTGGCCGAGACCTGCTTCCTCTCGTAGTACTTGCCGAAATCGGCCATGGACGGATTGGTGAAATAAAGCGCCGCCCCGATGACGGCCAGCGTTACAACGGTCTTCAA
>PGXR01000031.1 GCA_002839245.1 Spirochaetae bacterium HGW-Spirochaetae-7
CGCCCCCCGCCTCCCCCGTGCCGATCCCGCCCGAGGCTTCAGCCGACGGCTTCCTGTCGTCCAACAGTTTCCCGCTACGGTGGTCACCGCCTCCGGAGCCCGACGTCGCCGGATATACCTGGATCCTCGAGTACCTCGGCCCACTCGACCGTCCGCCGGTCCGCCGCCGCGCCAAGGCCACGGCGGCGACCACAACAAGACCGGCGGATTCCCTGGTGCCGGCCGCTCAGTACGACCTTGCCCCGGCGACCGACTACGAACGCAAAATCTGGACCGCACGCGCTCCTGCCTCCCCTCCGCCGACCATCAGGACAGCCTCCACCCGGGCAGATTTCTCGAACATCGACGACGGGTACTGGTCGTTCTCGGTCGCCGCTATAGACGGCGTCGGCAACGTCGGGGAGGCAGCCCGCATCATCCTCAGGGCGGACAAATTCGTCCCCTACACGACGGTCTCAGACGTCGTGGCCACCCGGGACGATTTCGGTTCGCTCCGCCTCTCTATCGTCGGTCGCGGGTTCGCCGACGACGGCCTCGTGACCAGCGTGGCAATAGACTCGGACGGCGTCGAGCCGTACGACAGGCTCCTGAAGCAGGGAGACGCCGGTTTCGAGATAGTCTCGGACAGGCTGCTGCGCGTGTCCGAGCTGATGGACATGCCCGCGGGTTCGTATCGCGTAGGCCTCTACCACCCGGTCCGCGGCTGGTATTTCACCGGCCCCCGCCTGGCTGTCGACTATTCGGGAACCATCAAGTTCGGCGACTCAGGCGCGCCGTGGAAACCTACCTGGTCATTCGAGCCATCGACCTCGCCCATCGTAAGCGTGACGACGCTGTTCATGCTCGCCGCCCTCATCATACCTGCCCTGGGCATGATACTGTCGCTCAGGCAGGTCATCCTCGTCGGCGGTGAGATCAAGACGGCGCGCCTTGAAGCCATTGCGTTGCTGGAAGGAAAGCCAATGCCCGTACTGGAACGGCAGAAAGCCGCAAAACTCGCCATCAGACGCGGCGCCGGACTCACGGCCAAATTCGCGCTGACTATCAGCCTCCTGGTCATATTCATAGTGCTCCTGGTGTCGATACCGCTGGGAATACGGATGCTCGGCACCCAGAGCGAGATCCTGGCGCGCGGACTGGAGCAGCGGGCCAGGGTTCTGCTCGAAAGCGCCACCCAGGGAGGCAAGTCGTACCTGCCTGCGCGCAACGTCCTCGAGCTGTCGCTGCTGCCCAACCAGGCAAGCGCCATCGCCGAAGCCCGATACCTGACGATAACCGGCTTCGGCACGACCGGCACCACCGATCCCGACGTGGTCTGGGCGACCAACGACCCCGACATAGCGGACAAGCTCGACAAGCCGGCCCTCTCGCCGGGCGCGTCCATCCTGACGGACGCGCTGTCTCCACGCATAGGCGCTATGGCCTCGGAACTGGACGCCAAGGTCCTCGCCGAAGTCGGGTCGATAGCCGAGGCTATACAGCAACTCCAGGACGAGGGACGCACGCTGGCCGCCAGGCTCGACGAGGCCAGCCAGGCCAGGCTCGCCCAGATAGCGGGCAGCGCGCGGGACCTGGAAAAAACCCTGAACGAGCGGCTGGCAAAGATAGCGGAGGCTGGCGTCTCTTCGGTGCCCGCCTTCGACCCGACTGCGCTGGGAACCCGTGCCGCGGAATACGTCTTCTACAAGCCTATCCTCTTCAGGCAGGGCAGGGAGTCGGTGTTCTACCGCGGCCTCGTACGGCTCTCCGTCTCGACGGCCACGATAGTCGAACAGGTCCTGCAGGCGCGGATTACTCTGCTCAGGAGCGTCGGCATCGTCGCGGCCATAGCGCTGGCCATTGGCGTCATAGGCGCATTCGGGCTGTCGCGCATCATCATCGGCCCGCTGATGAAGGTGGTCAAAGGCATCGAGACGATACGCGACCAGCCGGACAAGAAAAAGCTCGCGGGTTTCTCCATCAGCATCAATACTCACGACGAACTGTCGATACTCGCCGGTACCATCAACGAAATGACCTCAGGCCTCGTAAAGGCGGCCAAGGAGGCGGAGTTCCTGACGATAGGCAAGGAAGTCCAGAAAAAATACATCCCTCTCGAGAAGAACGACTCGGGCGAGAAAATGACGGTGGGATTCCACGAAGCGCCGACGCATTCGTTCTTCGGCTACTACGAAGGCGCAAAGGGCGTCTCCGGCGACTATTTCGACTACAAGGAGCTCGACGGCCGCCGCTGGGCTTTCATCAAGTGCGACGCCTCGGGCAAGGGCGTCCCGGCCGCCTTGATCATGGTCAGCGTCGCCACCATATTCGCGACGGCCTTCCAGGGTTGGGACTACAAGCGCGACGGCATTCACCTGGACAAGCTCACCTACAAGATAAACGACTACCTGGAGCAGCTCGGCTTCAAGGGCCTGTTCGCGGCCTTCGTGATGGGTATCTTCGACTCCAAAACCGGAGATGTCATCCTCTGCCACGCGGGCGACAACCTGGTGCGCGTCTACAGCGAGCGGCAGAAAGCAGTCGTCACCCACACGCTGCCCCAGGCGCCCGCCGCCGGCACCATTCCCGGCTTCCTGGTCGAGATGAAGACACCGTACCAGATGGCGAGCATCCAGCTGGAGCCAGGAGACACGCTCCTGCTATACACCGACGGTTTCGAGGAGTCCAGCCGAGCCAGACGGGGCCGCGACTTCAAGCAGCTCGTCGAGATAATCGAAGGCACGGACAACAACGGCAAGAAAACGGAGCACAGCGAACCGCTTGTCGAGCAGCTGGAGGAAGAACGAATCAAGGAAATTACAGAAGCGATCATGACCCGGGGTACCTACACGATGACCAAGCTAGACGACCCGCTCGGCCCGGACATGCGCTACGACTTCGACTTCTCGCCCCTCGAGGCGAGCCCCGAGGACCTCGTGATGAGCCTCGCCGCGGTAGAGAAAGTCTTCAGGCTGGTACCGGATCCGGAGGCGACCATGGACGACAAGGTCGTCGTCGACCAGAAGATAGACGGTGTGCTCGCCAAGTGCTGGAAGCAGTATCCCCGCTTCTGCTCGAACCGGCAGGCGCTGCCGGACGCGCGCATCAAGGAGTACCTCTACTACCTGGGGCTGAAGGAAGACGAGCAGTACGACGACCTGACGATGATGCTCATCCGGAGGAAATGACAGCGGCGGAAATCCGGCGGTCCCAGGAGCTTCAGCGGCTGAAAGGGCGTCAGGGCATCAGGGCGATACCGGATCCTTGGTAAAGGCCCCGCGGATCTTGCTCTCGGGCGAAAAACCGGGGTCGAAGTCGCCCGGCGCGAGCTTGATGTAGCCTTCCTCGTCCATCGTCATCACGAGGGCGTTCTGCCATAGTCCCAGGTTGCGGCGGAGCTGCTCGACGCATAGCTCGACCGACGCTGCGTCCGACCTGGACCGTATCATGAACTCGACGTAGCCTTGGGCATACGATACCACCGACAGCCAGCCGAGGCGCGACACGACCTCGGCGACGTTAGAGCAGCCAGGCGCAAGGTCCCGGTGTGCAGCGATCCATTCGTCATGGAAGCCGGGCACGATGTGGAGGCTGCCGTCGGGCAGTAGCCATGCAGCGCCCTTGACCCATTCAAAGCGGCCGGGCGCGTTCATGCCCCGGCTCCGTGGCCCCAGCTCTCGAGGAAAGCCGCGAAATGGGCGGGAACCGACGAAGCCACGTCGACCGGCGGCCGCAACGGCAGGCGCAACCTGGCCGCGTACAGCATCAGCCGCTTGGCGCCGAACTCCCTTGCCAGGACCCTGTTGAGCTTGAAATCTCCGTGTTTATCGTCGCCGACTATGGGGTGGCCGGCACCCGCGAAGTGCTGACGGATCTGGTGCATGCGGCCGGTTCCCAGCTCCGCCTCCACAAGCGACAGGCGGCCATCGGTCTCGACCGTCGTGTACCTGGTTTCCGCGCTCGTCGACTTGCCCCTGACGACGACGTCGTCGCCATAAGCCCCTGTCGCGGGCACAGGGCTACCTGCGACCACTGCCCGGTACGTCTTGACCGCGCCGTGGCCGCCCATCATCGCCGACAGCCCGGCGGCCACATGCCGCGAGCGCGCCACGACCAGGCAGCCCGCGGTTTCCTTGTCGAGCCGATGGACGAGCCAGGGCCGGAAGCCGAAGTCGCGTTCCACGGCATCGATGACGCATATCCTCACGCCTTCGCCGGGCTGGACTGCAAGTCCCGCCGGCTTGTCTATGATGAGGATATCATCGTCGGAATACAGGGCCGGAATCATGGCGCCAAAGCATACGCACATCGACCCCGCGAAGCAAGCCCGGAAACCAGCCCTATTTCCTGTCCATCGGCATGACGAGCCCGCCGGCGGCAGGAGCCAGCAGCGTCTTCCTTGGCTTGGTTCGCCTGTCGCGCAGCAGCAGTAGGCCGACGATGGCCGAGAGACCGCAGGCGCCCATGATGGCCGCGAAAGCCACCGGCGATTCGGAAAGCCCGTCGGGGAATCGCACGTTCATGCCGAATACGCTCACCACGAAAGTTGGAATCATCAGCACGATAGATATGATGGTCAGGCGTTTCATCACTATGTTGAGATTGTTCGAGATGACCGACGCAAAGGCATCCATCATGCCCGACAGGATGTCGCTGTGAATGTTGGACATCTCTATCGCCTGCCTGAAGTCGGTCATGACGTCCTCGAGCAATTCGGCTTCGTCGTCCTTGAAGCGGACGGTGACGCCCTTTTGCAGCTTCTCGAGGACCATTTCGTCGGAACGCAGGGAGGTGGTAAAATATACCAGGGACTTCTCTACCGCGAGCAACTTCACGAGCTCGTTGTTCTTCACCGAGCGTTGCAGTTCGAGCTCTATCGCCGTGGTGCGTCGGTTCAGGTCCTTCAGGTAGCGCAGGTACACGATCGCGGCGCGCCCCATCAGGCGAAGCACGAAAGCGCTCTTGTTGGACAACGACAAGTCCCGGACCTTGTTGCCCGAAAGCTCCTGGAGAACCTCGCAATCGGTGGCGCAGACGGTGACGATGCGGTCCTTGAACAGGATTACCCCGACCGGAACGGTGAAATAGATGACCTCGTAACGGGCGTCGTAGACCGGTAGCCGGAGGATGAGCATCGTGTACGAGTCTTCCTTCTCGATCCTCGAACGCTCGTCCACGTCGAGCATGTCCTGCAGGTGCTCCTGGAGCACGCCGTAGTCCTTCTCGAGGACATCGAGATCTTCACGGGACGCATCGCGCACGTCAATCCAGGTGTCGCGTCCCGGAGCGTCGACGGCAACCAAGGCGGCTCCGTCCTTCTTCCAATATCGGATCATGGCTGTACCCTCCGCCCCCTGGACGGCCGGGCCATCGATCCTGGCACCCTGCTGTGGTGGAAGGTCTACGGTCTATCCGGTACGAAAGGGGGCATTCTTAGGAATGGTGGAATGTCTTGCCTGGAACAACTGTCCGGGTCCGGCATGGACGTCCTCCCCAAATTCGCGTCGGATGGTCTCCCGTACGGGAAACCTGTCGCTCCTATTATACTCCTTCACAGCGATGCGGAGCAAGCTTGCGAAGCCGTTTTCCTTGTCGAAACGCTCCGGAAACACTATAGTCAAGTGAATAGGGAGATCGCCGTGGACGCCCTTAGGGACCAGTCATGGATGCGCGAACTCTACCTTTCATCTCCGGTCGAACGTTTCGACTGGAGGAATTTTTCCGTCGTGTCGTCCGCAGCGGAGCCAAACGACGGCCACCACAACAACCGATACCGGTTCCGGCTCTTTTTCTTCGAGCAACGCCGCCGCAGCCCGGTGATGGCCGTGAACATGGAGTCGGACCTGCTCGGCACCTGGAGCCTCACGGTGACGACCGCCTCGGGAACGGCCATACAGGCTTCGTTCGATGTGGCGCTCGACTATGAAACCTTCAAGGCGATGGCCCTCGAAGCTGCCGCCCGGCAGGATCTGGGACCGGAACCTGCCAAACCGGCGCGACGGCGCCGGGCTCCCGACAAGCGCCGTATCCCGTAAACGCCTGAAACGCGCTATACTCTTTTCGATGATGCGATCAACCCGCCTTATATCGATGGCAGCCGAGTTGCTCCTGGCCGCGTTGCTCCTGGCCGGCAGCATGGCCTTCGGCGACGAATACTTCTCCGAGCGGGGTTTCTCGATAGACCTGCCCGAAGGTTTCGACATACTCGAAAGCGACGGGAGCTCCAGCTTCTCCTTCGGTTCGCCGGACGGCGCTGTGCTGGTGGACATCGTCGTTTATCCGGCTTCCCGCTTCATGTCGGCAAAGGCGGGCGCGGACGATACCGCGAGGAGGCTCTCCGGCCGCGGCAGTTTCAGGGCATTCGAGTACGGAAGCCATGACGCCGCCATCGGAGAGCTTGGCTTCGGCACGGGATCGTCGGCCCTCCGCGGCTATGGCCTGTTCGTCAACGACGTACAGTCGCCTCGCGGCGACTACCCGGCGACAAGCGGCTCGAAGCCCGCCCTCTACGACCTCGCCGTCATCGCCTACGCTCCCGCCGCCTCCTGGCCCCGATACCGCGACGTCGTGGCGTCGGCCATCGATGGCTTTTCGATGGATGGCCGGCGGGCCGCACCCGGGCCGCTCGGCGCGAGCGCCAGAGCCGCCATCGCCGGAACCGCGGGATCCGTTGCGGCCAGGAAAGCCACAGCGACGATACATTTCGGCGCCGCGCTAGTCCAGGCCGAATGGCGTGCTTCCGAGGCTGCCCTGGCGCAGGACCTGGTCGAACGCGAATACCGCGTGCTGAGCGCCTACGCCTCGGCGCCCGAATTGCTCGATGCAGCCGTGGCCCGCTTCTACCGCATGGTATTCCGCGATGCCGCTCCATCGCTCGACGCTCTGGCTCTCGACTTGTCAGCGGCCTGGGAGACTGGCGCGTGGGCAGGCACGCCTCGGTCCCCGACACTAGCCCAGCCCCGGATACCGGCGCCCGGACTGGGCGGTACGGCCGTCACGGGTCCGCGTTTCGGCGCCAGCGCTGAGCCGAGGGCGTACGCGGAAGCCCTCCTTTCCTGGGTACAGGGCTTCCGCTACGAGCGCGATCCCGCCGGCTCCGACGTCGTCAATCCCATATCCGCTGCCTTCGAGGGCCGCGGGGACTGCGACTCGCGCGCGCTCGTCATGGCTATCCTCCTGAGGCGCGAGAACATCCGTTCGATACTGATGGTATCGCTCGAGCATGAGCACGCGCTCGCCGCCGTTGACGCTCCCGGTCCCGGCGCCCGTTTCCCTTTCGGCAAGAGGCTATGGCTAGTCGCCGAGACCACCGCCACGGTCGGCATCGGCAGGATTGACGCGTCCCAGGCCGATCCGACTGACTGGATAGGCGTCGAATTCCCCGATTGACGGGGCAGGACGCTATCGTTGACACCTCCCGAACGCCACGCCTATACTTTCGGACAATCCCAACCATGCCGCTATGCTGCGGCCGGAGGCTTGCATGGAATCACTGACTGCCCGATATAAAGATACCATCCTGCGAATGCTGTCCCATGCCAGGAGCAGCCCGAAAGTCTCGCTGGACAACGTCTACCAGGAAGGCAACAAGCACATCCTGCCGTTCATCGATTCCATGGTGTCGGAAAACCTGGAACCGGGCAGCGGCATCCGTTCGTTCGAGCACCTCGAGAGGCTCGCCGGGCTTTCGCGCGACGGGGCCAAGTGCCTGCTCCTCGTCGAGCACTACAGCAACTTTGACTTGCCCGCCTTCTCGTACCTGCTGCGCAAGATGGGTCCCGAAGGCGAGAGGATAGCCGACAGCGTCGTCGCCATCGCCGGCATCAAGCTGTCGGAGACCAACATGGTCGTCACCGCCTTCACCGAGGCGTATTCGCGCCTGGTCATCTATCCGAGCCGCTCGATAGACGAAATCAAGGCCAATATCGTGGATCCCATAAAGCGGGCCACCGAGACGATGAAGGCCAACGCCATCAACCTTGCGTCGATGAGGGAACTGGCACGAATCCGCGCCGACGGCAAGCTTATCCTCGTGTTCCCGGCAGGCACCCGGTTCCGTCCCTGGGATCCCGAGTCCAAGAAGGGCGTGCGTGAAATCGACTCGTACATTCGGACTTTCGACTACATGTCGCTCGTCTCCATAAACGGCAACATCCTGCGCTGCAATCCCGAAGGCGAGATGCTCGACGACGTGCTGTGCCGCGACAGGATCATCTTCAGCGTCAGCGATCCACGGAACTGCGACGATTTCAGGCACGCCGTCAGGTCCGCGGCGGCCTCGAGCGATGACAAGAAGCAACTGGTCGTCGATGCGGTTATGGCGGAACTTGAATCGATGCACGAAGCCGTCGAGCAGACGCTCAAGGCCTAGAGGGCGCAGCCGGGTTCGGCTTCAGTACGCGCCGTACGACACTATCTCGTCGACCCGGGCGTACAGCCTGACGCTTGCCACCCAGGAACCTTCCCTGATGACGAGCCTCGGGGGCGAAGCGAAGGCGAAGGCCCCGCGGACCTCCCGCGGTTTGTTGTGCGTCACGCCTCGAAGCCATGCCCTGAGAGCCTCCCTCGCGGCCGCGCCGACAGCCTCCCGCCGGGCCTCGACCTGCGCCTGGGCCACGGATCCGGGTTTGCCCTGGAAGGCCGGAGCCATTCCGCGACCCTGGGTCGCCGCACTGACGCTCTTCCACGACTCAATTTCCGGCCTCGCGGCCGCATCCAGGCAGAATTCGACCGTCGCGAAGAGCGTGGTGCCGTCGAGCCTGGCGGCGGCGACGTGCAGGCTGGATTGACGCAAGGCCCCGGGAGACCGAGGCTGGATTACGAAAAGCTCGGCGATCGAGCGGGCCTTGTCGCTCGGCGTGTATACGTAGTCGAAACCCCATACCATCCCCGAGAATACCCAGGTGGCCTCGGCTAGCACCGCCGCGGCAGCCTCGCCGTCCGGAACGCGCGCCACGTACGCGGGGTCGATGACGCCCGTGAAGGGGGAAAGCGAAGGCGGCGCGGCAAGATCGACGGGGAATTCCGCCCTGAGCACAACATCCCTGTCCTGCGCGAGCGCTGCGCCGGTCGCGACCAGGGTCAGCGCCAAGGCGATGGCCATGGCGGCCGCCGGCATTGCAGGTCCGCGATGCGACCGATCGGTCATCCCGTCCTCAGTGACCCGAAATCAGGCGCCGGATAGGGTTGACGCCATGCCGTACGGGAAAATACAGCGCTGCGAACGCAAACCCGGCGAGGTGGGTGAGATGCGCCACGTTGCCGCCCCTGCCCAAAAGCTGCGACCACAGCTCAATGGCGGTGTAGCCGGCGACAAGGAGAGGCGCCGGCACCGGCACGAGGCCCCAGATGAAGATGCGGGCCCGCGGGTTGATCACGGCGAAGGCCAGCAACACCGCGTACACGGCACCGGAAGCCCCTACCAACCGTATACCCATCGCCCCGCCGATCGCGAAGCCCGCCAGCGAAAACAGTCCTGCGAGCGTCCCGGTCAGCAGGTAGAAGAACAGGAACTCCCTGGTGCCCAGCGACCGCTCGACGGCGGTACCGAAGAAGAACAGGCCGAGCATGTTGAACAGCAGGTGCTGCGCGTTCGCGTGGACGAACATGTAGGTGAACGGCTGCCATATCCAGCCGTACTGGAGCACTGCGCCCGGAATCAGGGCAAGATACACGGATGCATCACGGAATGCGCTTGTCAGGGCGTAGACGAGTACGTTGACGCCTATGAGCACGAGTGTGGCGTTGCCGTTCGTGAAGCGGAACGGTTTGCGGGCACGTTGTAACAATGTCATTCAAATAATGTACGAAAAAAAGGCCGCCTATGCTACCATGCCGCGATGCCTATCAATCCAGAGCGGGCTCCGAATTGCCTCCAGTGCGCGAATTTCCGCGTGACCTGGGATCCGGCCTACCCGCGCTCGTGCACCGTGTTCGACATCAAGACCAGGCTCATGCCGAGCGCCGAGGTATTCGCGGCGACCGGGCTGCACTGCCCGGCATTCTCTCTCAAGCCCGGACTGAAGTAGCCGTCATTGCCTCTTGAGGAGTACGGCCGTCGCGTCGTCTGCCACCTTGGAGCCGGAGACGTGGAACCGCCACTCCCTGACGATGAAATCGAGCATCTGGGAGGCGTCGCCGACCGGTGCCGCGGTCAAGGCGCCGAGCATGCCCTCCGCGCCGAAAGGTTCGCCGTCGACGTTCTTGGCTTCGTCGAATCCGTCGGTATAGATCAGGATAGAGTCGCCGGGGCGCAGGCCGAAACGTATAGAGGTGTACGGGGAATCGAAGCCCTCCCTGCCAAGGGGAGGCCCCTTGTAGGCGCTCGAGCCCTTGGGCTTCAGGGGCATCGCGTGGGGCCTGTCGGTGCCGCGGTACAGGATTTCCGTGTGCGCGGCGCTGGCGTATTCCAGGCGGCCGTCCTCCTCTATCCTCAGGAGCGCGGCCGTTATGAAATTTTCGACGGCGGACAGCTCCGGTATCAACTCCTCGTTTATCGCCTCGAGCACGGCGCCGAGGCTCCTGTTCTTGAGCTCGTAGAAGTTCCTGTGGAAAATCGAGCGCGCCAGGACGGTCACGAGGCCAGACGCGATGCCGTGGCCCGACACGTCGCCGACGACCAGGCCGTCGAGCCGCTCGCCGCGCCTGTAGAAGTCGTAAAAGTCGCCCGAGATGCCGCTGGACGGGATGAAGGCGAAGGCGGTGTCCCACATCGCGTTGCGCGGCGCCGCGCTCGGGAAGAATCCCTGCTGCACACGGGTAGCCACCCGCATGTCCCGCGCGGCGGCATCGACGCTCGCCTGCAGCCGTCCGCTCGTCTCGGACAGCGCGACGCTCAGCGACCCCTGGTCGGCCAGCGTCGCCTCGAGCTCGGTTGAGCGGGCCTGTACGCGCCTGGCCAGGTCGGCGCCGAGCGTCTCGTTGTCGTTGTAGGCTCGGACGAACTGTCCGGCGAGCGTCGCGGCCGTTCCGAAAACGAGGAGCAGGTAGGCGTAGTCGGAATACGCGGCGGAAAGCCCGGCGGTGGTGCCGACGACATCGAGCAGGACGGCGGCGCCGACCACGACGATGCCGAGCAGGAGCTTGCCGGCGACGGTTTCCAGGAGCGCCTGCCAGAGGCCCCGCTGCCGCGAGGATCTTGCCAGCGGCATGACAATATCGGTGGTGACGACCCAGGCGATCGGCAACGCCACCGTGTACTGCCACAGGCGCAGGATGGCCTCGTCCAGCATGAATATCCGCAGGACGGCCGCCGCCGCGAAAATGGCACCGTAAACCTTGGCGAACAGGGAGACACGCCTCCCGACGACCGAATCCATGAAAGCCATGAAGGCAGGGATGAGGAGGAACAGCGCCCCAGTCTCAAGGGCCCTGACTATCCTCGTATCGAGTATCAGCTCGTATGCGATGAAGGTCCTGAAAAACAGGAATATCGACAGAAGACCCGTAGCCAGGCCATAGTACAGGTAGGTCTTCGCCTTTGGCCTGAACGCGTACAGGATCCCGTGGTAAAGGGCGAAGAAAAAGTAGATGCCTATCAGTATCAGCTTGAGGCTTTCGCTCCTCGTCGACTCGAGCTTGGCGTAGGAGTCTATCAGGTAGGGGCCGCCAGCGAACAAGCCGGCGTGTCCGTCGCGAGGGTCGCCGGCGACCATGATAGTGAGCAGGTTCCTGCCTTTGCGGAGGTAGCGGGTATCGACCTCGACGAGTGCGCCGCGCACTGCCCGTTCGATGCGCATCCGGCCGTCTCCGGCGGTGTACGTCTCGTCGCGTATCAGCGAACCGTTCAGGTATATCTGCCAGTTCTGGCCGATCTGCGCCAGATAGAGGCCGACGCCCGTCCTCGAGGCGAGCAGTTCCTCGCCGGCGACGAAAGGTATCATCACGCAATAGCGCTGCGGGAGCTGGCGCTCGACGACGAACATCGTGCGCTCGGGCGATCCGGGCAGGCCAAGCTCGCGCATGACCAGGGGACGGTTCCCGGCGGCGCCGGGTACGACGGTCCACAGCGCGTCGCCTGGCAAGGGCGTGCTGAAAACCCACTCCAGCGAGAATCCGGGACGGACGTACGCGTCTGCGGAACCCAGGTCAACCACCTGCGCGGCGAGGCATGAGGCCGCGAACATGAATGCCGCCAGGGTGGCGAGTCTTCGAACCACAATAGTCCCCCGCGCCATTGTAGCGCGTTTCGGGCGACTCATGGAAGGGAAAATTTGCCTCTGCGGGGAACGGCTATGGAAGCGAACGAAGCTGGTCGCGCAGCGCCGCCGCCTTCTCGTAGTCCTCGTCGGCTACCGCGGCCTCGAGTTCCGTCCGCAGGCGGTCGCGGAGCGCTTCGCTTGGCTCGGCGGCCTGCTCCTGCAGTCCAGGCAGCGGTATCGCGCCGGAGAACAGCGTGACAGTCTGGTTCTCGTCCACGGCAGGGGACTCCCGTATCATGTCTACCGGAACGCCGGCAGACTCCACGATATCCTCGGCGATGTAGACCTCGGCATGGCAGCGGACGGCGAGCGCGAGGGCATCGGAAGGGCGCGCGTCGATGGTTATCTCCCCGTCGACGGCCCTGATCACGACGTTGGCGTAGAATGTCCTGTCGCGGAGGTCGCGGATTTCCACCCTGACCAGGTCCGCCTCCAGCGCGTGGATCACCGACATGAGGAGGTCATGCGTCAGGGGCCTGGGCATCTCGACCTTGCCAAGGCCAATGAGGATGGACTGCGTCTCAAGCTGGCCTATGAAAATCGGGACGACCATATCCGATTCTTTCGGCCTGACGAGGACGACGTTTCCTTGATCGGTCTGCGCCACGGTCCAGACATCGGCGCGCACGAAGGTATTGGATCCCATGATTGCTTCCGGCTATAGTATAGCCGGGCGACCGTGGCTATGAAAGCCTCGAACTGCATTATCAAGGAGTATCCATGGCCGCTGCAAACTATGAAAAACCCGATTTCTGGTCGGTCAAGGCCCGGAAAGAAGGATATCCGGCCCGCTCAGTGTACAAGCTCGAGGAGCTCGACAGGAAATTCGGCATCCTGAAGCCTGGAGCGCGGGTGCTCGACATAGGAGCGGCTCCGGGCAGCTGGAGCCTCTGGGTACTCAAGAAGCTCGCGGGCAGGGGTTTCCTCGCCGCCGTCGACCTCCAGCCCCTGGGGATAAGCCCGGGGAACGAGAATTTCTTCTTCATTCGGGGAGACCTCTACGACGCGGCGGTCAAGTCGGCTCTCGCGGGGCAGGGCCCGTATGACGTCGTGCTGTCGGACGCCGCACCCTCGACGAGCGGCAACAAGGGCCTGGACACCGACCGCTCGGAGGCCATCGTGGAGGCCGTCCTCGACTATGCCGACGACATGCTCAAGCCTGGCGGTTGCGTGGTGGCGAAGCTGTTCATGGGGGGCGGCCAACGAGAACTGCTCGACCGCATGAAGGCCTCGTTCACCACCGCCCGGGCCTTCAAGCCGGAAGCTTGCCGGTCGGTCAGTTTCGAAACCTACCTGATAGGCATGGGCAGGAAGCAGGCGACCTAGATCAGACCGTGGCTTTCCCGATGATGCCGACGAGCTCCTCGAGCGGGGCTTGCCGCAGCAGGGCCGCGTAGAACGCGTCGTCCCCGCAAAGCTTTGCGAGGATGGAAAGCGTCGCAAGGTGATCCGGTCGGGAAGCCGAGACTATCATGAAGACCGCCTTCACCGGAGCGCCGTCTGGAGCCTTCCAGTCTACTGGAAAACGCGGGTATGCCAACGCGACGATGGCATCGTCGGCGCTTTTCGCCATCGGGTTGCCCGGGTGGGGGAACGCCAGGGCGCGCCCCATGGCCGTGGACGACGAGGCTTCCCGCCTGGCGCTGGCCTGGGCCAGATCGTCGCGATCTATTCCGGCCGACAGCTTGATCGTGGCGACCAGCGTGCTGATGAAATCCGCGGAGGTCTTGCCCGGGATGTTGTACCAGACGCCACCCCGCCTCAACAATGTCACTATATCCATGGTAAAGGCTCCCTCTATGAACATGGCGGTCAGTACGATCTTCCTACCCTTTATAGTATACGAGTTGAGCTTGAAGTGTAGAAGCATGTTGCCGGCAAGAAATTCACGGGGACCGTACGTCGCGCGCGTCAGGAAGTCAGTGAATACTCAATCCTGATCGTTATGGTCACCGGGTGGCCAAGCTCGTGATCCAGGCCAAGCGGGAAGATAGCTTCAACCAACGCGATCGCTGCCTTGTCCAGAATCGAGCTGCCGGATCCAGATGTCACCGAGTTCTTCGTCAGCCTGCCATCCGTACCGATCAACAGCGACAGCTGTACGACACCTTCGATATTGCGCTTCCTCGCCAAAGGAGGGTACACCAAATTCTTGCTGACCAAGATTTCGATGCGCCGCAGCAGTTCGGATTCCGTACCCGCGCCGCCCGTGCCTGCGGTGCCCGCGACTTCACGCTGGCGTGCGGCTTCTGGTCCCGCTATCGGTCCCGGTTCCGCTGGCTCCGCCGATCCATCTGCCGAGCCGGCCGCCGAGCCGGCCGCCGGACCGGATCCCGGCGGTTCAACTTCACCGACCGGGATGATATCCGGGATGACATCCGGGGCGGGAACCGGGACCTGTGGAACGTCCTCCGTCATGATCGGGCCGGGAGCAGCCTCCTGCGCGGCCGGGGAGGCAAGGCCAAGTCGTACCCGAAGCATTGGAGGCGCGCTTCCCACGCTGGTTCCATGAGGCGATTCAAGGATGGTTCCTATCAAGCCCATCCCCGCCGCATCCAGGCACAGCGCGAGAATAATCGACGTGAGCCAACGGCTCCCGTTTGCACCCAAGCCACTACGCATTCCCGCTTGCCCTGCCTTCTCAGTACCGGTAATCCACCGAGACGCTTACCGAACGGCCCTCGGCGGGGTAATAAGAGCTAGTAGACGTCCAGCTACTGTAATACATGAGTGGTGCATACGCTGTATCCAGCAGGTTTCTGGCAGTTACCTGTACGGAAAGCTTCTGCCCGCTGCTTTCCAGCACCCAGCGTGCATGCGCACCGTAGACCAGATAGGATGGAACATTATATTGCGCATTTGAGTAATCGCCACCTTGGTACATTTCACTCCGGTAGCCTACGGTCGTTCCTATACTCATGCCAGCCGGCAGGATTAGATCCACCGTACCATCCACGCTATGTGCTGGTACCAACGGGATATGCTTGCCATCGTTAGCGCCAGCGGTCAACACTGCGTCTACGAACGAATAGCCCGCGCTCAATTCCACCAGATCCAGGAAGAGTGCATTCAAGCTCGCGGTGGAGCCTATCCGGCGGGTTTGGTCGAGGTTCTCATTACTGGATGTAGCGTCATCATACGCAATCTCGTCCCGCAGTTGCATATAGAATATGTTTCCGTTCAACGACAGCTGCTTTGCCAGGTCGATACGGACACCGCCCTCGGCGTTAAAACCGGTCTCCGGTCGCAGATCCATATTGAACTTGTCGGCATACCCTGAAGTCTGGGCTTGTTCGTCGGTGAAGGGATAGCGGAACAAAGTACCGAATTTGGCATACAGCTTCAAACCATCGAGAGGCCGGTAGCTGAGCCCGGCGTCGTAGACGAATGCAGAATGGGCTATCTCGTCGTCGACTGATTTGTCCATGTTCACCGCCGCGATGAGGGCGGTATCGTAGCGGAGACCTGCCGTCGCGCTCAGGCTTGGCAGAAGCTCCGCCTTGGCGCTCAGGTATGGCCCGGCGCCGAGTTCTGCTACCGAAAACCTGTTCGACTCGGTCGTTCGTTGCTCATCCGAATATACGTATTCAGCTAGCCAGGCGCCGTACAGATCTACGCCTCCGACCAAACGGATCGGCACGCCGCCGGCGGAGAATCCCGCCGTCAGTTTGGGGCGCGCTTCGGCTGTCTGCACCGCGCGGTCGCTGTAGGAACCCCAAGACTTCACATCTGCGGCTATCGTCCTGTGGATATAGGAGAGGGGTAGTTCAATCTGGAAAGCGTCGCCAGGAAACCACTCCAGAACCAGGCCACCGGAATAATTGCACTCGGTACCTTCGTCAGCCCGATTGACGGCCTGCGTCGGGTCAGCCTCGAACTGGGCCTTCGTGAGGCCGCCAGGCAACTGGTAGCCAAGGTCGGCGAGCGAGGCCTGGGCGGAAACGCCCAGCGTGTCGGACAGGTTCACCGTAGCCCTTGCCGACGCGTTGACCGACTGGGCGGCCTGACGTTCCCGGTAGCCCGCGGTGCCGACATGTTCGACGGCTATCGAGAGATCGCCCGACCCGAAAGAGCGCTGGTGGGAGAATCGCTGGACATTCGTCTGGAAGCTGCCCACGGAACCGGAAATGGTAGTCCTGGTTCCGGCGCTTCCCTTTTTCGTGATGATGTTGATGACCCCGGACACGGCGTTGTTGCCGTACAGCACGGACGCGCCGCCATCGAGCACTTCGATGCGCTCGACATCAGCCAGGGCGACGGTATTCCAGTTGACGGGTTTCATGTCCGGATTGTTGAGCCGTACCCCGTCGACGAGGACGAGGACCCGGCCGAACGAGTTCTCGCCGAACCCCCGCATCGATACCGACTCCGTCCCGGGTCCCGCCATCGACGGCATGAACGAAACGCCCGGTGCGCGTTCAAGCACCTGGACCAGGCTGGAAGCGCCGGACCTGGCGATGTCTTCCGCGGTGATGACCGTGACCTGGGCGGGTACGGAATCAGACTCTTCGGCTGTTCTTGCTGCGGTGACAATGAAATCCAGCTCGCCCGGTTGCCCACCCGCCGCTTGCGAGCCCGCGCCCTGCGCGAAGGCATCTCCCGTGAACGCTCCCGCCGTCAAGACGACGAGTGCTCCTATGCATGCGATCCTGCGCATGTTCCTATCCTTTCCGCCCGCGAATGGCGCAGGCAAGAGAGGACGATGAGCCGTACGGTGAATGGCGTCGTCGCGGACCGGTGTCGCGACGACGCCGGTCCGCCTCAGAAGGCGGGTTTCATGCAGGGACTCCTCGATCCTCGAAGGTCGCCCCGCCGCCAATCGGCGAGGCTGTCCCGGACGGTATCCTGGCTCGCGCGTCAAACCGGTACTGAACGCCTTCTCGCCGTCATCGATGACGGCAATGGCCGCGCCCCACGCGTTGGCGTGTGCGCCGGTTCTGTCCGTAGCGCTTACAGTGGCGGGTCCGCCGCGGATTCTCACCGCGTTCCACGTTCCCGGGACTTGTCAGGGACAGGAGTACCTCGAAACGCCTCGCATGGTCAAGATCGAAGGCGACGGCCACACCGGAGTCAGGCGGCTGCCAGCGTCACGCTCTCCAGCGTCAGCCGCGCCGTATCGCG